>CAWUNF010000434.1:0-1933 GCA_963923195.1 uncultured Hyphomicrobiales bacterium
ATAATGAAGCCATTGTCAATTTTGAAAATGTCGCGCTCGATATCAAACAGGGCATCGACTATTTGCGCAAACAGCCGGGCATTACCAAAGTCATTCTCATTGGTTTTTCGGGCGGCGGTCCGGCCACTACTTTCTACCAAGCAACAGCAGAAAAAGGGATCAGCTATTGCCGCGGCCCTAACAAGCTGACGCAATGTCCAGACAGTCTCGCCAATCTGCCCAAAGCAGATGGCATGTTGCTTTTGGATGCGCATCCGGGAAATACAGTGAATGCTTTGCGCAGCCTCAATCCATCCGTGATGGATGAAAATGATCCGCGCAAAATTGATGCCTCGCTCGATCCATTCGATCCGAAGAATGGATTTAATCCTGATGGGCTGTCGACCTATTCGCCGGAATTTCTTGATCGCTATTTTAAAGCGCAAGCTGCGCGCATGAATCGCCTCATCGATAAAGCGCTTGCCATGCGCGCGGATGTGGCGGCAGGCAAATCGCCCACCAGTGATGACATGCCGTTCATCGTCTACCGCAATCGTGCGCGGCTCATGGATATTTCGATGAGCGTGCATCCGGGCACTGCACGTCCGCAAAAATTTTTGAAAGATGATGGGACCATTTCAGTGGAAATGGTGCGCTCTGTACGTGTGGCAACCCAAAGCGCAAAACTTGATAAGACACTTGAAAATGGCACGATGTTTTTGACACTCACCTCTTTCTTGAGTGCCAATGCCATCCGCGCCAAAGATTCAATGGTCGATATTGACTGGTGCTCGAGCAATAATTCAACGCCCTGCGCGTTACGTGAAATCAGCGTGCCCTTGCTCGTCACCGCAATGGGCGCACATTATTTCATTGCCGATAATGAAATCCACTATGATGTCGCAGCCAGCAAAGACAAGGATTATATTGTGATTGAAGGGGCCGTGCATGGGCAGACGCCGTGCGAGCCCTGCTCCAAAGTCACTGGCAAATCTTACGCCAATGCCACAAAGAATCTTTATGACTATGTGGCGAAATGGGCGTCCGCTGGGCGTTTCAATTAAAGGTCAAGAAACATGAATTGGAAACATCTTCTTGTCGCGCTTGCATGCTTGCTTTTCGCGCCACAATCTTTCGCGCAAGACAAAGCCTCTTTGCCGGCCCGTGTTGAGCTGATTCCGTTTGAATCGCTGACACTCCCCGACAGTGCTTTTTTGAAAGGTGATAAAACGGCTGGAAAACCTGCTTTGCTCGCCGCCGAATTGCATCTCGCGCAAGGCCCCGGCAAGCGCCCGCTCGTTGTGCTTCTGCATGGTTCTGGCGCGCTTGGCGGTCGCGATGCGCAATGGGCGCGCGAATTTGCTGAAATAGGCGTTTCAACTTTGATGATTGATGCTTTCACCGGGCGCGGCATTGTCTCAACCAGTGACAACCAAGGCCAGCTTGGTCGCCTCAATATGATTCTTGATACTTATCGCGCGCTCGACAAAATCAAAAATCATCCGCGCGTGGATACGAGCAAAGTGGCGATGATTGGTTTTTCCCGCGGCGGGCAAGGCACGCTTTACGCGAGCTTGGAGCGCTTCCACAAAATGTGGAATGAGAGTGGTGTCGATTTTGCCGCTTACTTCCCCTTCTATCCTGATTGCATGACGCAATTTGTCGAGGATACCAAGGTGAAGCCAGTGCCAATTCGCATCCATCACGGCGATATTGATGATTATAATCCTGCACCGCAATGCAAAGCCTTTACCGATCGCTTGAAAGCTGCGGGCGCAAATATCGACATGACCATCTATAAGGATGCGGCCCATTCTTTTGATGGCCCGCTTGGAACTTTAACGCCAAGCGTTTCGCAAAATGCCATGACGGTGCGCAATTGCGTATTGAAAGAAGAACCGCTCGGCCAGATCACCAATAGCAAGACGGGAAAGGCCTTCACCTATGAAGACCC
>CAWUNF010000435.1:0-1928 GCA_963923195.1 uncultured Hyphomicrobiales bacterium
TCCTCTCTGGTCTCGTGGGCTCGGAGATGTGTATAAGAGACAGGATCAGGCTTTGAGGGATGATGATCAGAGGTTTGCACGGTGACAAAATGCTGGTGCCAGCCATGTTCATCAAACATGTGATGAACGCCCTTCACTGATTTGCCTGTCGCCACACCAAGCAAAATATCATCGCGCCGCGCCAAAGTTTCGACCGCCTGCTGAGCGCCCGCATAAAGCGCATCTGCATAATTGGGATCTGTGCGCATGACATGCCAAGCATCACGATAGGCCTGCGCCAAAGTCACGGCCTTTTCGGAATCACCCGTCAGTTCAATAAAAGCTGGCACCAGCGAGAGGCCAACAATCGACAGCATTTTGTCGCGCGAAGGTGGCGCCATGCCATGTGCAGCAAAGGCGCGCGTCTGCGCCTCGACAATGAAATTCTGGCTGTCAACCAAAGTGCCATCGACATCAAAAATGACGAGTTTCATTCGTCTGGCGCATCCATAATGGGATCATAAGTACTGACATCAAAGCCCAAGAGATCAAAAGTTGCTTGCATATGCGGCGGCAGCGGGGCTGTCACATCAATCATGCCGCCTTTGGGATGCGGCAGAATGAGACGACGCGCGAGCAGATGCAGCTTGCGCTCAATCTGTGTGGGAATGGCGCGCAAAGGGTCATTGCGACGCGGATCATTATCTGGTCGCGTTCCATATTTGGGATCGCCGATGATCGGATGACCAATAGCCTCCGCATGAGCGCGCAATTGGTGCGTGCGGCCTGTGATTGGCTTCATGGAGAGCCAAGCCAAACGTGGCGCGACTTTATCGACCGTTGCATAAAAGGTGATGGAATGCTGCGCATCTTCATCACCATGTTTGGCAATGCGCATTTTCTCAGGATCGCGACGCTCGCTGCCGGGCTTCTTCGGCCCGCGACGATCATCGCCCATGCCAGCGCCCTTCGCCAAGAAAAGCGAGATGCGGCCTTGCACGGGCTTCGGCACGCCCTCAACAACTGACCAATAAATCTTCTTCGTCTGGCGCGAGCGAAACAGCTCGCCCAAATCTGACGCCATTTTGCGTGTGCGCGCGATGAGCAAAACGCCAGATGTGTCGCGATCCAAACGATGCACGAGAAGCGGGCGATCACCCTTAGCATCTGCCATCGACATCAACATGCCATCAACGTGATGCTTGGTGCCAGAACCGCCCTGCACGGCCAAGCCAAAAGGTTTGTTTAAAACCATAATGTGCTTGTCTTCAAAAATCGTCATTTGGCGAATGGTGCGCGCATCAGCATCAGAAGCGACCGCGCGTTTCACGGCAGGCTTGGCAGGCGCATCCAGCTTCAATGGCGGCACGCGCACAGATGCGCCTTCTGCCAAACGTGTCGAGGTTTGTGCCCGCGCGCCATCCACACGCACTTGGCCTGTGCGGCAAATCTTATTGAGATGGCCGAGCGACAGATCAGGCAGACGGCGCTTAAACCAACGGTCGAGGCGCATACCATCTTCATCAGCCGTGACGATGAGCGTCTGCACGCCGCCTGACATTTTTGCCTCACTCACGAAAATGACCTCACGACCGACAGGCCTAAGAAGAGGCCAAAAACAGCGAGCAGAACACTCGCCACGACATAAAGAAGGGCGGAGGCCGCTTCGCCCCGCTCCCACATCAAGATGGTCTCAAGTGAGAAAGCCGAAAATGTGGTGAAGCCACCCAGCACGCCGGTCATCAAAAAGAGGCGCAGAGATTGCGTGGAACCTTCACCCGCTTTGAAAGCGAAAAAGCCAGCAAACAATCCCATGACCAGCGAGCCCGCGGCATTGATGAAGAGCGTGCCCCAAGGAAAGCCCTCTTCTGCCACGCGCATGGCAAGCATGTTTACGCCGTGGCGCAAAGCGCCACCAAGACCGGCGCCCAGAAAGACAAGAAGGAAGG
>CAWUNF010000436.1:0-1926 GCA_963923195.1 uncultured Hyphomicrobiales bacterium
CTTGTACCGTCTGCAATTGTTTCATGAAGACATCCATGTCGCCAGCGGCCGTGCCTGAACCCGTGCAAGCGGTTGGGCCCGGCCAAAAGCCCCATTCAACGCCCGCATGATAGACACCGAAAATCGCGCTACCGAACCACAAAAGTGCTGAGACATAAAGCAGAGCGCGTGCGGCCGAGATATTTTTCAGCGCCAGCCATGTTGTGAGTGCCGCGAGCGGCACGCCGACATAATAAGCAATGCGTTGTTTGAGGCAGAGCTCGCAAGGCAGATAGCCGAAGGCTTCAAAGATCCATGCGCCTGCAATGGTTGCAAAAGCGGTGAGCGCAATGGTGAGTGCGGCACCAAAAGTGGTGATGCGGAAATCATCCAACATGCGTTTGATCGGATCTGCAAATTTATTCATCAGGCCCGCGATCAAGAAGAATCGCGCACCGCGTGTGATGAGCGAGAGAAGAACAAAGAGCGCGAAATTATAATCAAGTGCGCCGGACAGAATGGTGACGATTTTATAAGGGATAGGGGTGAGCCCTTTAATGAGAATAAAGGCCCAGCCCCATTGCGCATAAGCACTTTTGATGGTTGCAACATGTGCGCCCCAACCAAGGCTCACAAAAATATTCTGCACCCACGGATCCCAAAGGAACATGCCAATCGCATAGCCCAACATGCCGCCTGCGACGGAAGTCAGTGTGCAAATGGTGGCGTAGAATAAAGCGCGTTGCGGCTTGGCCAGCGCCATTGGCAGAAGAATGACGTCGGGTGGAATAGGAAAGAAAGAGCTCTCCGCAAAAGACACAGCGCCCAAAGCAAAAGGCGCGCGGCGGCTTTCAGCCAGCGATAAGGTCCAGTGATAGAGCTTTTTCAACATGGCTCATGCGTTACCATCCGGGTGCGCGAGGGAGCAAGATGAGGCGCTAGGCCGCGCGTGGTCCCAAAACAATGACCAAAGCCCCTGCAATGCAGAGCCCAGCTCCCATCAGATCATAAAGATCGGGCCTCTGCTCTTCGACGAGCCACAGCCAGACCAGAGAGGCAGCAATATAAATGCCGCCATAGGCAGCAAAGGCCCGACCCGCCGCATCTGTCTCAATCCGGGTGAGCAGGGCGGCAAAGCCAATCAGGCAGGCGAGGCCCGGCACAAGCCAGAGCATGGGCTTGTCATTCCGCAGCCAGCCCCAAAAGGCAAAACAGCCAGCAATCTCGAAAAAGGCGGCGGTCAGATAGGTCATCCAGGTCATCTAGGTCGTCCAGGTCATGGGGCGGGCGCCTCGGGCCTTAAAACAGAGCCCCCCGCAATGCCGGATGGGCAGGGGGCCGTCAAATCGTCGCTGCGCCCAAAATGGGGGGCGGCTAGCGGCCGGGCCTGCCTTTTTAAGTTTGACTCTTTGGGGCGGCTCCCCCTATAGAACCTCTCGCTTCGGCGCGCGGTCTGTCTCAGGCCGCGTTTTTCGTTGGCTTTTTGGTCCCCGGGTCTGCCGGGGCGGGCGACGGTGCCAGAGGCGAATTCGCTGGTTTGCAAATCTGCAAAGAAGCCGGCCGTCACGAGGGTCAACCCTTGGGCAGAGCCGGAGTTGAACACGAGGATAAAACGATGTTCGCAGTCATCAAAACCGGCGGCAAGCAGTACAAGGTTGCCGCCGAAGATAAGATTACCGTCATGACGCTCGCGGGTGCACCCGGCGACAAGGTGACGTTTGACGAAGTTCTCATGCTTGTCGATGGCGACAAGATGAACGTTGGCGCACCCACTGTTGCGGGCGCTAAAGTCTCCGCCGAAATCGTCGCTCAGGAGCGTGGCCCCAAGGTCATCGCTTTCAAGAAGCGCCGCCGCAAGAATTCGAAGCGCAAGCGCGGTCACCGTCAGGACTTGACCGTCGTGCGCATCACCGGCATCGCCGCGAACTAATCGCGCGGACCGGTTTC
>CAWUNF010000437.1:0-1925 GCA_963923195.1 uncultured Hyphomicrobiales bacterium
GAACTCTCGACCTCTCCCTTACCAAGGGAGTGCTCTACCACTGAGCTACGGCAGCATGTTCGGGCTTTGGGGCGAAAGGCCCCGGCGCGATGAGGCCGCCTTGTGCCACAGGGGGCGGGGTATGGCAAGCGCGGGGCGAGCGCTCCGCCGCCTGCTTGAAGGCCCCTCTCTTCTCCCCTAAAAGCGCCCGCAAACGTAGTCATGCGGCATCGTCATGAGTGATTCGCCAGAAAAGTCGAAGCCCAAGCTCGCTGCAGCCAATCCTGCAGACAAGCCTGTAGCCAAGCCTGCAGCTAAGCCTGTTGTCGATCCCAAAGCGGCCAAACAGGCGCGGCTTGCCAAGGCGCTTCGGGATAATCTGGCGCGCCGCAAGGCGCAGGCCCGTGCGCGCGCGCCCGAGTCCGAGCCCGGCAAGCTGCCTGCATCAGGCGGCGAAGAGGGCTAGAGGCGCCCGCAACCCTAATGCCGCCATGATCTGGCGCGATGGCTTTGAGGCTGAGCAAGCCCTCAGGGCGTGAGAGGTAAGATGGATCGCATTCGCATTATCGGCGGCAATCCGCTGAATGGCACCATTCCGATTTCGGGCGCGAAAAACGCGGCCCTGCCGTTGATGATTGCCTCTCTGCTTACGCCCCAAACTTTGACGCTCGAAAATGTGCCGCGTCTGGCAGACGTCAATTTGCTCAATCGCATTCTGGGCAATCACGGCGTTGATTATCGCTTGGAAGGCAAACGCGTCGGCGATGCGCCTCATGCGGGCCAGACCATTCATCTTGATGCCAAAACGATTGTCGATACGACGGCGCCTTACGAGCTTGTCTCGCGCATGCGCGCGAGCTTTTGGGTGGTGGCGCCTTTGCTGGCGCGTATGGGTCAGGCCAAAGTCTCTTTGCCGGGTGGTTGTGCCATTGGCACGCGCCCTGTTGATCTTCTGCTCATGGTGCTGGAAAAGCTTGGCGCGCAGATTGAAATTGAATCCGGCTATGTTTTGGCAGAAGCCAAAAAGGGCTTGATTGGCGCTGAGATTGATTTTCCAAAAGTCACTGTTGGTGGCACGCATACGGCTTTGATGGCGGCCTCGCTCGCCAAAGGCCATACGCTGATTAAAAATGCGGCTTGCGAGCCAGAGGTGAAAGATCTCGCCGATTGCTTGGTGAAAATGGGCGCCAAGATCAAAGGTGCTGGCACGCCGACCATTGAGATTGAAGGTGTGGCATCGCTCACTGGCGCGCGTCACGAAGTTCTGCCAGATCGCATTGAAGCGGGCACTTATGCTTGCGCGGTCGCCATGACAGGCGGCGATGTTCTGCTGGAAGGCGCGCGCGAAGATTTGCTGCCCAATGCTTTGGATGTTCTGCGCCAGACGGGCGCGCATATTGAAGAAACAGCACAGGGTTTGCGCGTGTCGCGCAATGGGGGTGGCATTCGCCCTGTCGATGTGACGACAGAACCTTTCCCCGGATTCCCGACCGATTTGCAAGCGCAATTCATGGCGCTGATGACGCGGGCTGAAGGAACGTCACGCATTACGGAAACCATTTTCGAAAATCGCTTCATGCATGTGCAAGAGCTCGCGCGCTTGGGTGCACGCATTAAGCTTGATGGGGATGTCGCGATTGTCGAGGGCGCGCGTAAGTTGAAAGGCGCACCTGTCATGGCGACTGATCTGCGCGCGTCCGTCTCGCTCGTGATTGCGGCACTCGCCGCAGAAGGCGAGACCATCGTCCACCGCGTCTATCATCTCGACCGTGGCTTTGAGCAGTTGGAAGAAAAGCTCCAAGCCTGCGGGGCCACCGTCGAGCGCCTGCGCGAGCCGGGTTAAAAACCTCGAGCGCTTGGCGTGTGCCGGGCTAAAAACCTCGAGCGCTTGGCGTTTGCTGGGCTGAGAGAGCCCGAGCGTCTTTTCTGGATTGCCACGTCGGCCC
>CAWUNF010000438.1:0-1918 GCA_963923195.1 uncultured Hyphomicrobiales bacterium
TCCGACTGCCGACTGCCTACTCACGACGGCCTCAATCCAAAGGATTGATCGGCACCCCATGCGAATAGCCCGGCCCGCTCTTGGGCACATAAGGCTCGGCGGGCTTGGCCGGAGCTGGCGCTGGGGCGGCAGGGGCTGAGGCTGGCTCGTTGCGAGCCGGGGCCTCCTTGCCTTGGACCACCGTCTGGCGAGAGCCGGGCGTGTTGCGGCTAGTGGGTGCGCGCTCTTGTGGGGGCACGGCGCTTCCACCGCCCGGACCCGCGCCGGGCTGCGCCTCAGGCGGGGGGCCTAACACCGTTCGCTGCAGCAAAGCCCCATCAATCGGGTCCAGGATCAGCCGCACCGGGCGACCATTGGGGTCAATGGCCTCGGCAATATAGCCCTGTGGGCCACGGCGAAGCCTTGTCAGCTTGTAATTGAAACGGGCCAGACGGGCGGCGATGGCCTCTGGTGGCAAAGGCGGGGGCGGCTCGGCAGAGGGGAAGCCGAAGAGCTGCATGAATTGCGCGGGCGCCGGGGTGGCCGCCAGCGCCAGCCCCAAAAGAGCCAGTCCGAAGATGGCAGCTCGATGCATGAAGATCGCCATATGCCTCTCCTCCTTGGCCTTTTTGCCAACGCATTGCGGCAAAAATGGTCACAAAGGCTGCTGCGAGACCTCATAAGCGATGCGGGCGAGCTTATCGACCTCTGGCCCTTTGGTGGCAAAAGAGGTGACCATGCGGACAAAAACCTCATCCGGGCCGGGCGCTTCCTCAGGCTTCAAACCGCGCGCGCCCCAATCATAATAAGAGGCGCCTTCCATCCGCAGCGCATTATGAATGCGCCGGGGCAGGATCGCGAAAACCTCATTGGCCTGCGTGCGCCAAGGCAGGCGCACACCCGGCACTTCCCGCAATTGCTCAACCAGCCGGTCCGCCATGCGATTGGCATGGGTGGCGAGATCCATCCAATGCCCGCCTTCCAGATAGGCGCACATTTGGGCGGCAACGAAACGGGCTTTGGAGAGGGTCTGCCCCGCCCTTTTGCGACGGAAGGCCATTTCGCGGGCGAGCAGCTTGTTGAAGACGATCACCGCTTCACAGCAAAACGTGCCGTTTTTTGTGGCTCCGAAGGAGAGAATATCCACCCCCGCCTTCCAGCTCATCTCAGCGGGCGAGCAATTCAGCCGCACCATGGCATTGGCAAACCGCGCCCCATCCATATGGACATCAACGCCCGCCCCATGGGCCTCATCGCAAAGCGCCTTCAGGCTCGCCAGCGAATAGATGGTCCCGCATTCGCTGGCTTGGGTGAGTGACAGGACGGCAGGCTGGACCTGTTTGACGAGCCCGCGCGGATAGCGCTTCAGACCGGCCTGAAAGCTCTCCAGCGTGATCAGGCCCTTTTCGCCCTCCAGCGGCACCAGTTTCGCCCCGCCTGTATAGAATTCCGGCGCACCGCATTCGTCATTGGCGATATGGCTCTCAGCGTGACAGAAGACCGCGCCGAAGGGCGGGCAGGCCGCCGACAAAGCCAGCGCATTGGCCGCCGTGCCCGAGGGCACCAGAAAAACCGCGCAATCCGTCTCGAAAACTTCCTGCAGGCCCCGTTCAGCCGCCGCCGTCCAGGGGTCATTGCCATAGGGCAAAGCCGCGCCATTATTGGCTTCCACCAGCGCGGCCAGCACCTTTTCAGACGCCCCGGAAGAATTGTCGCTGGCGAAATCCATGGACCCCTCGCATCCCAAAGTCAGGGCTTCCTTTTGGACGTGAAGCGCGCCACGTTCAAGCGCTGTCAACAAGCCCGAAATAAGCCTGCCAAAGCCCGCTGAAATCGCCTTCCACCCGCTTGTGCGCGAAATATAAATCTGTCATGTTCGCGCGCCGTAGATAGGACAGCGTTGCTGACCATTTTACGGAACGGGCTCCCCATTCAAGAC
>CAWUNF010000439.1:0-1917 GCA_963923195.1 uncultured Hyphomicrobiales bacterium
ATTGCGCGCCGTCTGGGCGGCGGAGGAGGCCACCGTAAAGGCGGCCCAAAGCCATGCGGGAATGGTGATCATCCGAGCCTTTTAGCGGAACTGACGCGGCGCGACACCCTCCCCCTTGAGGGGAGGGTGGACCGCACTCAAGTCGGGCTTGCCCGACTTGAGCATTCACGTCGAAATCGGCAACAGCCGATTTCGATGCGGGCCGGGTGGGGGTCTTGGAATCGTCGAGATCGCGCGACCCCCACCCCTAGCCCCTCCCCTCAAGGGGGAGGGGGAAGACTCCGCATGTACGATCTGAAGTGCTGGATTTTGCACCCTCGCCTCGCTAACACGGGGTTTGAGGGGGATCGGGCAATGGCCGTTTACACCGAAGTCACGGATGAAGATCTGGACGCCTTTTTGGCGGCCTATGATCTGGGCGCCGTTCTTTCGCTGAAGGGCATTGCCGAAGGCGTTGAAAATTCCAACTACCTGCTTCGCACGGAAAAAGGCACGTTCATTCTGACGCTTTATGAGAAGCGCGTGAATGAAGCTGATCTGCCTTTCTTCTTAAACCTCATGGATCATTTGGCGGCGCGCGGTTTGACCTGCCCGCAGCCCATTCGCGCCAAAAATGGCGAAGCGCTGGGCCGCATCGCTGGGCGTCCTGCGGCTATGGTGTCGTTCTTGGAAGGCATGTCGGCGCGCCGCCCGAGTGCACATCATTGTGCGGAAGTGGGCGCAGGCCTTGCGCATTTGCATTTGGCGGGCAGCGATTTTCCAATGCGGCGTGCTAATTCTTTGTCGCTTTCAGGTTGGGCGCCTTTGTTTGAGGGCGCGAAAGCGCGTGCTGATGAAATCACGCCGGGTCTCGCCGCTTTTATCGCCGATGAATTGCAGGCGCTTGCGAAGGTCTGGCCACAGGCTCTGCCGCAAGGCGTCATTCATGCCGATCTCTTTCCTGACAATGTGTTCTTCTTAGACAAGCATCTGTCAGGCCTGATCGACTTTTATTTCGCTTGCACAGATTCACTCGCTTATGATGCTGCCATCTGCCTCAATGCATGGTGCTTTGAGCCTGATGCCTCGTTTAATGTCACCAAGGGACAAGCCTTTCTTGCGGGCTATCAATCCGTGCGCGCATTGGATGCGGCCGAAATTGTAGCTCTGCCTGTTTTGGCGCGCGGCGCTGCTTTGCGCTTTTTGCTGACGCGTTTGGTCGATTGGCTCAATGTGCCAGTAGGCGCGCTCGTGCGTCCCAAAGACCCGATGGAATATGTGAAGAAACTGCGCTTTCACCAGCATGTCACAAGTGCTGCTGATTATGGCCTTCTCGCATGACCAAAGTGGTCGTGATTTATACAGACGGCGCATGTTCCGGAAATCCCGGCCCCGGTGGTTGGGGTGCCATTCTCACATTTGATGGGCATGAGCGCGAGATTTGTGGCGGTGAGCCTGAGACCACCAATAATCGCATGGAATTGATGGCGGCGATTTCCGCGCTCGAAACTTTGACGCGCGCTTGCACAGTTGAATTGCATACGGATTCGCAATATTTGCGCGGCGGCGTCACGGGCTGGATGGACAATTGGAAAAAGCGCGGCTGGCTGACGGCAGATAAAAAGCCTGTCAAAAATATTGAGCTCTGGCAGCGGCTCGATGAAGCGCGCCTGCGCCATGATGTGTCATGGCATTGGGTGAAGGGCCATGCAGGTCATGACATGAATGAGCGCGCGGATGAACTCGCGCGCCGTGGCATGAAACCTTTTTTGAAGAAATAAAATCACGTCGCAAATTGCGTCGCGAAGATTGCGCGACCCCCACCCCTAACCCCTCCCCAGTTCACGACCATTGGGGGAGGGGGATTTGATGCAGCCTGCAAGACAGATTGTTTGTCGCAAGGATGATGCAGGTGCCTCCCTCCCCCTTGAGGGGAGG
>CAWUNF010000440.1:0-1916 GCA_963923195.1 uncultured Hyphomicrobiales bacterium
GAGCCTTGCCGCGCGGCAGCAGGAAGTTGCGAGCAAAACCGTCCTTGACGCGCACAACATCGCCCATCTGGCCGAGTTTGGCGATACGTTCGAGAAGAATGACATGCATAGTGGATACTCCTTTGAATCGAAATTTTAAGCGGCGGCGGGCGGGGGCGCCTTATGCCGGGTGAGGGGAATGAGGCTATCGAACATGCCGATCGCCGCTGCGAGAAGAAGCGGCCAAGCCATCATGGCGATGAGGGCATAAAGGCCGAAGAGAAGGGCGCTGCGCACAGGATTGCCGCGCAAAAAGCCATGCACCACGGCAAGACCATGCAAGGCATAAGCCGTGAGGAAAGAGGCCGCGAGTGTTGAGGCAATGGCGCGCGGCATTTCACCAAGCGTGCAAGCCGCAATGGCCGCAAACAGCACGAAGAGACTGTCGCGCGGCAGGCGCAATTCAAAAGGAATGTCGCTGTCTTCGCGCGCCATCACGCCAGAGGTGCGCGCGACTTTGGCGGCAAGCCAGAGATTGAACGACAGCATCAAAGTGCTGGAAGCAGCAAACATGGCCGGGAAAGCCAGCACCGCCATGCGCGCAAATTCACGCGCTGACATGGCATAAGGAATATTGCTTTCACCCCGGAAGAAAGCGCGAATGGCCGGCGCTAGCTGGCGCGCCGTCTCATCCACATCCATGCCGCGCATGGCCATCACCGTGAGCGGCACAAGCGCCACCAGTGCTGACAAAGTGGCAATCCACCCGAGCATCTGGCCTTTGCTGTAAGCGGGCACAGAAATATTCTCTTCGCTCGTGTCCAGCGTCACTTCACGACGCGCAGATGCAAGGCGCGCGAGCAAAGCGGCGGGCAGGCCCAGCGTGAGAATGAAGAAAAGCGCGAAAGCGGGCGTCAAGGCTACGGCCAATGCGGCAGCACCCGACAAAGTGGCAGCAATGGATGTGATGGTGCCAAAGCCAAGGCCTGCGATCATAATCGGCAGCGGCCCGAAAAAGGCGAGCAACATGGCAGCCGTCGTCCCCTTCACCGGAATGAAGAAGAGCAGGGCGGACGCAATGCCTGCGCCCAATGCTATGGCGGCTTTGAACAACATGGGTCTTCAGACTGTCCCGTTCATCACGGTTAGGGCGGAAAAAGTCCGTCCAGCCTTTTGTCCAGACCATTCTGGACAAAACCTCTCCCTGTTTTCAGGCAGGGAGAGGCGAGTTCGTTTGATCGAATTAAGCGATCACGTAAGGCAGGAGCCCCAAGAAACGGGCGCGCTTGATGGCCTGCGCCAATTCACGCTGCTTCTTAGCGGAGACCGCTGTGATGCGCGACGGCACGATCTTGCCGCGCTCAGAAATGTAGCGCGAGAGCAGACGCGTATCCTTGAAGTCGATCTTCGGCGCATTCGGACCCGAGAATGGGCAGGTCTTGCGACGACGGAAGAAGGGGCGACGAGCAGGAGCTGACATTAGAAGCCTCCTTCGTTAGCAAAATCATCACGACGCGGACGCGGAGCACGCCCTGAATCACCACGGCCCGGACCACGGCGTTCGCCGCGTTCACCACCAGCGCCGCGTTCATCGCGATCGGCATCATCACGCTTGCGCATCATGGCTGAGGGACCTTCTTCGTGTTCTTCAACACGGATCGTCATCACGCGCAGCACGTCTTCATTGATCGACTGCTGACGTTCCATTTCCGCAACAGCGGCTGACGGCGCATCAATGTTGAGCAGCGAGAAATGAGCCTTGCGGTTCTTCTTGATGCGATAGGCGAGAGACTTCACGCCCCAATATTCAACCTTGGCGACCTTGCCACCATTGGCTTCGATCACGCTCTTGAATTGCTCCGTCATCGCTTCGACCTGCTGAGCGGTCACGTCCTGACGGGCAAGGAAAATATGCTCGTAGAGAGCCATGTGCTTGC
>CAWUNF010000441.1:0-1914 GCA_963923195.1 uncultured Hyphomicrobiales bacterium
GATCCTGACGATCTCTCCACATTCGAAGCTGCGATCACGCCGCGCACCAAGGCGATCTTCATTGAATCCATCGCCAATCCGGGCGGCATCATTTGCGACATTGAAGCCATTTCAAAAATTGCCAAGCGCGCCCGCGTGCCGCTGATCGTCGACAACACGCTCGCCTCACCCTATCTCGTGCGCCCCTTCGAACATGGCGCCGACATTATCGTGCATTCCGCGACAAAGTTTTTGGGCGGCCACGGCAATTCGATCGGTGGTCTCATTGTTGATGGCGGCACGTTCGATTGGATGGCTGACAAGCGTTATCCGATGCTCTCCGCACCGCGTCCTGAATATGGTGGCATGGTGCTTGGCGAAACGTTTGGCAATTTTGCTTTTGCCATTGCCTGCCGCGTGCTGGGCTTGCGCGATTTGGGCCCTGCGCTTGCGCCGTTCAACGCCTTCATGCTGCTGACCGGCATTGAGACTTTGCCGCTGCGCATGCAGCGTCATTCTGAAAACGCGCTCGCGGTTGCAGAATATCTGTCGAACCATAAAGCCGTGAAATGGGTGAGCTATCCGGGCCTGAAGGGCGACCGCTATTACAATCTCGCGCAAAAATATTGCCCGCGCGGACAAGGTGCGGTTTTCACCTTCGGTCTGAAGGGTGGTTATGATGCGGGTGTTGCGCTCGTCTCGAATCTGCAACTCTTCTCGCATCTCGCTAATGTCGGCGATACGCGCTCGCTCATCATTCATCCGGCTTCGACCACGCATCGTCAGCTCACGGATGAACAAAAGGTGACATCGGGCGCAGGCCCAGACGTTGTGCGCCTTTCTGTCGGTCTCGAAGACAAGAAAGATATTATCGCCGATCTCGAACAGGCTTTGGCTGCTGCTGGCTAAGCCTCGTCTGCGACTAAAAGAAAAGGCGGGCTCAGGCCCGCCTTTTTTATTTCGCTTCGCTGATGCGCCTTGCGTGTACAACGCACATGGCGAGCACGACCATCGCAAAAGCCTGATGCAAAAGCGCGACATGCAATTGCACGACGGTGAGAAGCGTCACAATGCCAATTGTTGCCTGCGCCACAACGAGCCCTGCGATGGCGCGTGCGCGCTTGGCAGCCGATGTTCCCGCTGCATGGCGCATCAAATCAATCGCGTGAAACAGAGCCAGAGCGAACAGCGCGTAAGCCGTCATGCGGTGGTTGAATTGCACGGTCGTGACATTATCGAGCACATTTGCCCACCACGGCGAGAGGCGTGCGAGATTTTCAAAGGGCGGGATGAAATTTCCGTCCATCAGGGGCCAGGTGTTGTAGGTGTAACCAGCCCGCAGGCCTGCGACCAAAGCGCCCAAACCAATCTGCACAAGGGTCAGAATAACCAGAGCGATGGATGTGAGGCTTAGGCGCGCGCGCGCCGCGCCCAATGTTTCAGCCGCCTTCGGCTTCAAAGAGACAGCAAGCCACAGCAAAAAGGTGAGCGTGAGCGACGCGAGCAGCAGATGAACGGCCAGACGCTCTTGCGCCACTTCCACGCGGCCCGTGAGGCCTGATTTCACCATCCACCAACCCACAGCACCTCGCAGACCGCCGAGCGCAAGAAGGCCGAGGCACTTCCACTTCAGTGAACCTTGCAGACGGCCCGTGATCCAGAAGAAAGCGAGCGGCAGCGCAAAAGCAAAGCCGATGATGCGGCCCAGCAGGCGATGGCCCCATTCCCAGAAAAAGATCACTTTGAATTGCGCGAC
Organism: uncultured Hyphomicrobiales bacterium; assembly: GCA_963923195.1. Taxonomy (GTDB): domain Bacteria; phylum Pseudomonadota; class Alphaproteobacteria; order Rhizobiales; family Beijerinckiaceae; genus Terripilifer. The sequence continues at coordinate 1,736 of CAWUNF010000441.1, forward strand.
ATCCATCGTGGGAAAAAGCTGCGCATATTGGGGAATGGCTTTGTATTTTTCGAATTCTTCCATCCATTGCGCGTCTGTGAGCGGCGGAATGATCCCTGTGACCACTTTCCATTCGGTGATGGAGAGGCCTGATTCCGTCAGACGTGTCGCGCCGCCCACAATGACCATGAGAAAGACGA
>CAWUNF010000442.1:0-1896 GCA_963923195.1 uncultured Hyphomicrobiales bacterium
GGTGTCGCTGCGCGCCGCATCTGAGGGCACAGCGCTCACATGGGTGAGTGCGCGCGCCAGCAAGTCGCGGTTTTGAAAGACATGCCCCATCGCCTCTTCCAATTCGGCAATGGGTGGTTTGACGAGACGGGCCATATTTTTTAGCGCACCGGCTGAAAGAGACGGCTCCAGCGCACGCTCCAAGGCCATTTCCAAAATTGCCAAGCCGCATCGCCTTCTTCAACGGAGAAGAAGATGATTTCTGCACGGCCGACAAAATTTTCTAATGGCACGGGGCCAACACCGCCCTCATCTTTGCCAACGCGCGAATCTGTCGAATTGTCACGATTGTCGCCCATCATGAAGTAATGACCGGCGGGCACGAGAAATTCTTTCGTATTGTCGTAATAGCCTGTGTCACCATCACGCTCAATGATGAGATGCGAGACGCCTCCCGGCAAAGTCTCCTTATAGGTCGGCACATCGACTTCGCGACCAAAGGCATCGCGCGTGCGGATTTTTGGTGCAGGCTCACGCGGCACGACTTGCCCATTGATGAGCAAACGGCCTTGCACCATTTGCACGCGATCTCCGGGCAGACCAATCACGCGCTTGATGTAATCGGTTGAACCATCGCTCGGCAGTTTGAACACGGCAATGTCACCGCGCTTGGGTTCAGTGCCAAAAATGCGCCCTGAGAAAATGTCTGGGCTCAGAGGCAGAGAATGTTTCGAATAGCCATAGCTATATTTTGAAACGAAGAGATAATCGCCAATGAGCAAAGTTGGGATGAGCGAGCCTGATGGAATGTTGAACGGCTGAAAGAAAAGCGTGCGCACGACAAGCGCGATGAGAAGGGCCTGCACGACGACTTTCATCGTCTCGACAATGCCGCCTTCTTCGCTTTTGGCTTGTCTATCTTTCAGCTCAACCGGACCGCTCATGGATCTTCCTGTCATAGGCCCGAATCACGAGCCAAGGCGCAATGCTCCCGAAGTGGAGAGAGCTATAGCGATTGCGCCCTGCCTATGGAAGGGCAGCCAAATCCGTCTGCGCAAAATCGTCCCCCTTATAAAGAAGGCCAATCTCATGGTGTCGCGCCATCGCATAGGAAAAGCAGTCACCAAAATTAAGCTTGGCCGGATGACGACCTTTGCCATAGCGATCAAAGGCGGCAATTGCGAGGCGACCGACATTCGCATCAACTGGGGCAATCGTGATCGCAGCTTCGATTAAAAACTCCTCGACAAGCGCTTGCGCCTTATCAACGCCCTGACCAAAAAGGGCAGCCATTCGGATAACAGATTCCAGAACCGCCAAAGGTGATGTGATAAAAGGTCCCCGTTCCTCAAGCATATTGAGAAAATAGGACGCTTCAGGCTCATCATTGAGAATGGAGACAATGGCTGAGGAATCGACAAACATTAGGACCCCCAAAGCTCGTCGATCTGATCTTTACTGAGATCATGACCCGTTCGCGCGGTGAACCCATGACGCGCGCGCAAAGCTGCAACACGTTCGCGCAAAGGGCGCATGCGCCGCTCACGCTCAATCTCACCTTCCAAAGCTTCAATCACCACGCGGGTCATGGTGCTTCCGCGCAGGCCAGCAAGCTTTTTCGCAAGTTCCTCGGCGCGCGGATCGCGAATATTCATAGGCATGGCCGCCTCCAATCAAAGAAATGTATATACAAAAATAAAATTTTGTAAATACAAATCAGAGGCTGCCTGACCTCAGGCCGGGTCAGACGCCCACCAGGGCGCGCGCGGGCGGCCCTCATCCATCGCTTTGCGCATGGTACGGATGGCCTGCGGCAGGCCGACGAACAAAGCCTCGCCCATCAGGAAGTGGCCGATGTTCAACTCAACGATCTGGGGCAGACCAGCGATCTGCTTGGCGGTTGCATAATCGAGACCA
>CAWUNF010000443.1:0-1893 GCA_963923195.1 uncultured Hyphomicrobiales bacterium
CGCACGGCGCACAGGTAATGTGGGCGACTTCGCCATTTTATTCAACTCTTCTCTTCAAGAGGGAGGATTGGCCAATCGACGCAGGCGATGTGGCGGAAAGCCCCGCCCCCGCCTGACGCAATTGCGTCGATGAGGTTTCTGACCGACGACCATGCAAAAAGATAAAGGCGGGAGTCTGGCCGCGCGCCAAAAGGCGGGCCTCATTCTCACCATAGCGATAACGCGCCAAATATTGCCCCGCGCGACTATGCACGGCTTTCAATGTTGAACCCGGGCGATCAATCACTGCCACGGGCACAAGATTGGCAATATCTTGCCAATGCTGCCAGCGATGGAATTGCGCAAGATTATCCGCACCCATCAGCCAGACGAAATCAACACCGGGGCAACGACGCGTCAGATAAGAAATCGTGTCGTAAGTGTAGCGCGTGCCAATCTCAGCTTCAAAACCAGTAATATCGATCTGCGGATGATCACCAATGCGACGCGCTGCATCCATGCGCGCGGCCAAAGGCGGTAGGCCGGAAATTTCTTTGAGCGGATTGCCGGGCGTGACGATCCACCACACGCGATCCAAGCCAAGTTTAGACAGCGCAATGCGGCTCACCAGCAAATGCCCATCATGCGGGGGATTAAACGAGCCACCAAACAGACCGATGCGCATGCCCTGACTATGAGGCGGCAAATGCGCTGGCAGGCGCGGTGCGCCCTCTGCCGCGATAAATCGCGGAGGCTTCGCGCTGCGCAGCGCCGGTCGGGGCGAAAATGCGCTCACGGGCGCGTCTGGCCGTTGCCGCGCACGCGGTATTTGAAAGAGCATAATTGCGCAAGACCAACAGGACCGCGTGCATGCATGCGGCCTGTAGCAATGCCGATTTCAGCGCCAAATCCAAATTCGCCGCCATCGGCAAATTGCGTCGAGGCATTATGCATGACAATGGCTGAATCCACTTCGCTTAAGAAGCGCTCAGCCGCAGCTTTATCTTCCGTCACAATACAATCGGTGTGATGCGAGCCATTGGTCTCAATATGCTCAATCGCCTCATCAAGCCCGTCGACCACGCGGCAGGCGATGATGCTATCAAGATATTCGAGCTTCCAATCTTCTTCGCTCGCGGGCACAACGCGCGGATCGACTTGCAATGTCGCCGCGTCGCCGCGCACTTCGCATTTTTCATCGAGCAGCATTTTCACCAAGGGCGCGAGATGCGTTGCAGCAACGGCTCTATCGACAAGAAGCGTCTCTGCTGCCCCGCAAATACCCGTGCGGCGCAGTTTTGCATTACGCACGATTGTTTTGGATTTTTCGAGATCAGCCGCGCCGTGAATATAGACGTGCACAATGCCTTCGAGATGTGCAAAAACCGGCACACGCGCTTCATCTTGCACGCGCGCAACCAAGCTCTTGCCACCACGTGGCACAATCACATCAAGCGTGCCACCCAGCCCTTTCAGCATTTCGCCAACGGCTGCTCGATCTTTCACTGGCACGCGGGAGATGGCCGCTTCCGGCAGACCCGCTTCGCGCAGGCCGTGGGCGAGACATTCGTGAATGAGCGCGGAAGAATGCAGCGAGTCCGAACCGCCGCGCAAAATGCAGGCATTGCCAGCCTTGAGACAAAGCGCGCCGGCATCGGCCGTCACATTCGGACGGCTTTCATAAATCACGCCAATGACGCCGAGCGGCGTCGAAACGCGTTCGATCTTCAGACCGTTCGGACGCTCGAAAACTTCCAGCACTTTGCCGACAGGATCGGGCAGATCTGCAATCGCATCGACACCTTTGGCCATCGCTTCAATGCGCGCGCTATCCAGCAACAGGCGATCAAGCATGGCTCTCGTCGCGCCAGAAGCTTCTGCCGCCTGCATGTCTTTGGCATTTGCGGCGATAAT
>CAWUNF010000444.1:0-1880 GCA_963923195.1 uncultured Hyphomicrobiales bacterium
ATTGCATTCCCCTCGATCATTGTGGGCGCGAGCATTCTCTTTGCTTATTTGCTGCTGCCAATCCCGGTCTATAATACGATCTGGATTTTGCTCATCGCCTACCTCACGCTCTACATGCCCTATGGTATGCGCTTTGCGTCTGGCGGTTTGGTGCAGATTCACAAAGAGCTCGAAGAAGCAGCCCACACATCAGGTGCAAGCTACGGACAAGTGTTTCGGCGCGTGCTTTTGCCTTTGCTCGTGCCGGTCGCACTCTCCGCTTGGATTTATATTTTCGTGCTTGCCGTGCGCGAACTTGGCGCCTCCATCATGTTGGTGGGGCCGGGCACGCATGTCTTGGGCACAATCAGCCTGACCATGTGGGAAGAGGGTGGCTCTTATGGCGCAGTCTGTGCGCTGGGGGTCATTCAAATTCTGCCGCTCATTGCCATTGTCGCTTTATTGCGCTGGCTAGAACACCGCATTCAAAATTCTGAAAATCAATAATCACATTGAGACAAGGATAAGACAGATGAAACTCTGCCGTTTTGACAATGATCGCCTCGGCGTCGTGATGGGTGACAATGTGCATGATGTCACCGAGATTCAAACGCGCGTGCGGGCAGCCGCGCCTTACGACATGCGTGGTGATGCTGTCATCGCCGCCCTGCCGCACATTCGTGGCGAGTTGGAAGAAGCCGCCAAAAAAGCACCCGGCAAGCCGCTTGCCCAAGTGAAGCTTTTGCCCCCTGTTGCGCGCTGGTCCAAGACAATGGCGGCTCCCACCAATTACCGCGATCATATTGCGGAAATGGAAGCCGCTCGTCTGGGTGCGCCCTCTAAAATGGGCTCTGATATTGGCAAGGCGGGCATTTTCCTCAAGGCCAATTCTTCCGTGATTGGCATGAACGAAGAAATCCCGATCCGCTTCCCAGATCGTCGCAATGATCATGAGGCCGAAATCGTTGTCGTGATTGGCAAGACGGGCACAGATATTCCCCTCGACAAGGCGCTGGATTATGTCGCGGGCTATTCGCTGGGCCTTGATATGACCGTGCGCGGCCCGGAAGATCGTTCTTTCCGCAAGTCGGTCGATGGCTATACGCCAATGGGCCCGTGGCTGATCACGGCTGATGAAGTGAAAGATGTCGAGGACATTCCTTTCACGCTGCATGTCAATGATGACAAGCGTCAGGATTCAAATTCGAAGCATATGGTCTATGGCATTCGCCGCCTGATCGAATTTGCATCCTCCTTCTACACATTGCATCCGGGCGATTTGCTCTATACGGGCACGCCAAAGGGCGTTGGCCCCGTGCAGCCGGGCGATGTCATCCGCGTGAATTCATTGCCGCAATTTGGCGAGCTGCGCATGAAAGTGCGTGCGCATAAAATCGGCGGCTAAGACCGCAAAGGGGGGAGATATGGGTTCTTTCACACGTCGGCTCAGCCTTGTATTTGCCTTGGCTGCATCCATCACAGCACCAGCACTTGCTCAAGCGCCGGTGCAAATTCGCATGATCGGCTTTGGCGGGGCGACCAATCTCCCCGCTTGGGTCGCGCTCGATAAGGGCTTCTTCGCGAAAGAAGGGCTCTCTGTCACGCTCGACAAGACCAATGGCTCGCAAGAGCAAATGTCAGATGTCATGAATGGCAAATATGAATTCGTCACGACCGCATTTGACAATATTGTCGCCTATACAGACGGGCAGGGCGCAGCCAAATATGACAATTATGATGTGACCGCTATTTTGGGCGTGCATTCAGGCCTGAACAGCGTTGTCGCGCGCCCAGAAATCAAGACCTATGCGGATCTCAAAGGCAAGGTTTTGGCGGTGGATGCGGTGGCCTCTGGCTATGCAACCGTTCTCTATGAAATTTTGAAACGCAAAGGTCTCACT
>CAWUNF010000445.1:0-1877 GCA_963923195.1 uncultured Hyphomicrobiales bacterium
GGACTAATACCAAGGCCCGAGACGGGTTCGAAATCCGCCATTTCATATTTCAACTTATTCGACATGTGCGGAATAACAGTGAAAGTGGAATCGGGCGCCACCAAAAGCGTGTAACCATCGGCAGGTGCGCGCGTCACAGATTCCGTGCCGACAATGCCATTGGCGCCCGGTCGATTTACGACCACAAAACGCTGACCTGTTTTTTCTGCAAATTTTTCAGCCCAAGCGCGCGCCAAAATATCGGTAATGCCACCAGCCGCAAATGGCACGATGATCTGTCCAGATTTATTTGGAAAATTTTGCGCTTGTACTTGCGCTTGTACTTGCGCTGGCAGTGCCAAACCAAGCGAGAGACCCAATGACATAGCAAGGCCAAACAGACGCATGAATTCCTCCCCTTTGATTTTTGATGGATCTCAGCCCCCAGAGTTGAGATCGCAAATTTTTAAAATTTGTTCCAAATCGAACAGATCGTCTGCGTTTTTTCAACGGGCGTTGTCCACCCCTTTAAAAAGGCCATCGAGCGATCTTGTGCATCTTGGCTGTAAGCGCCACAGGCATCTTCCGCCACAACCGCATAAATGCCGAGCGCGGCCGCGTGACGACAGGTGAATTCCACGCCAATATCTGTCGCAACGCCGCCAATCACAATTGTATCGCGATCCATCGCCTTCATGCGCTGCGCCAAAGGCGTATCGACAAAGAAAGATGGCTGGCTCTTTTCGATAATGAGATGATGATCAGCCGGGCCAAAGCCATCAATATAAGCAGTTTCATCCATGCCGCGCTGCATAGCAGGCTTTAGCTTAGAGGGATGATCCACTTTTTGCTTGAGCATCAGCCACAACAAGAAAGGGCCGACCGTCATATCAAAAGAGGGCGCAATATGGCGGCTCCAAATGACGGGAATCTTCAAACGATCTGCTTGCGCAATGAGCTGGCGCGCATTTTCAACAATCGAAGCTGCATTGGGCGCTTTTCCCGCAAGCCCCTTTTGCATGTCCCACATGATGAGGACCGTGCGCTTGGGATCTAAGAAATCATCTAATTTCAGCGGAAGCGGATGCATCAATTGTTCTTTCATTCTCTGTTTAATTCGGACCAGCCCAAATGGCGGCGGGCACATAAACTTCGCCTGCCATTAAGCGGCGGGCATGGCGCACCAATGTCGCCTGCTCCACATCAACCTCACCATTCTTGTCATTGATTTTAGCATCGACGTAAATCTTGCCCTGCGGATGTTCAATGGCAATGTGATTGAGCCCTGTCGCATCAGGCGCCAAAGCGGCATATTGATGCGGCACAGTGCCGGGCACGCAACATGCGGTCGCCAGACATGTCGCGCCTGTCACTGCATAGGCCGTGGCAATAGCGTGGGGCATGAAATAGCGCGACGCAATCGTGCCGCCATCTTTCGGCTTGGCGACGATAGAGATTTTCGGAATGACGCGTTTGGACACGTCACCAAAGCCCATGCGCTGCCCCGCAATCAAGCGAATGGCCTCAAGCTTGCCCAAAAGATCGCGATTGGTATCAAGCTCAATCTTGCCCTCATAGCCTGTCACGCCCACTTGCTCTGCAGGCACAAAGACAACAGGCATGGCCATATCCACACAAGAGACCATGACGCCATTGATCTCTTCTGCGCGCTGGCCTGTTGGGAAAAGCTTTCCTGTCTTACCGCCAACCATGCGACGGAAATCAAGGCGAATGGGCGCATAGGAATCATTGACACCATCAATGTGATGCGCGCCTTCATAATTGACGCGACCACCCGGTGTTTGCACCACGGCTTCCACCAGCGAATTGGTGTTGACATCGAAAATACGCACGCGCGTTTCGCCGTCTTGGGCTTTGACAAGACCCTCATCAATGGC
>CAWUNF010000446.1:0-1877 GCA_963923195.1 uncultured Hyphomicrobiales bacterium
GGCCGTTTTCGACCGTAATGTCTTCGCGGATACGCGAAATATAGGTCGCGTCTTCACCGGCCGCTTCATGCGGCGTGACATAGCCACCGTTTTCGCGCTTATCGATGACGATAACGCCCGGTGCATTGCGCAGAACATCGCGCGCTGCATCAGCGGTGATCGGCTTTTCGCATTCGATGTTCACCGATTCCGAATGGGAGATGAACACTGGCACGCGCACGCAAGTTGCGGTCAGCTTGATCTTCGGGTCGAGAATCTTCTTCGTCTCGACATTCATCTTCCACTCTTCCTTGGTAAAGCCGTCTTCCATGAAGACGTCGATATGCGGGATAAGATTGAAAGCGATGCGCTTGGTGAATTTCTTAGCGACGACATCACCCAGCGAATAGATCGACTTGGTCTGGCGATCCAATTCATCCATGCCATCTTTGCCCGCGCCCGACACGGATTGATAGGTCGAGACGACAACGCGCTTAATGCCGAATTTGTCATGCAAAGGCTTCAGCGCAACCACGAGCTGAGCTGTTGAGCAATTCGGATTGGCGATGATGTTCTTCTTCTTAAATCCATCGAGCGCATCGGCATTCACTTCCGGCACGATGAGCGGCACATCTGCATCATAACGCCAGGCAGAGGAATTATCGATGACGACGCAGCCTTGCTGGCCGATCTTCGGCGACCAAGCTTTTGACACATCGCCGCCGGCCGACATCAAAGCAATGTCAGTATCGGCAAAATCATAATTATCGAGAGCTTTGCACTTGAGCACTTTGTCGCCAAAGCTCACTTCCGTGCCAACCGAACGCGACGAGGCCAAAGCCACGACTTCGGAAGCCGGGAACTTGCGCTCCGACAGAATGGCGAGCATTTCGCGGCCCACATTGCCGGTGGCGCCCACGACGGCGACTTTGAAACCCATGATCGTAACCCTCAACCTTTCAGTCCGGCGGTGAAGTGCACCCCTGCGACTTGCTTGTCAATCTGTCCCGGTCTACCCTCTCCTTGCTTGACATTCGATATGTGCTGTCGAGCGGGGGGAGATAGGCAATGCAAAAATATATGGCAGCTTTTGTCCTTTTAAGCTTGGTTGGAGTGGATGCCGCTGAAGCGCAGACGCGTCAGAAAGACAATCCCCCCAAGCTGAATATCCAGCGCCGCTCTTTCCTCGATGCAGGCAAACAAGTTCCAGTTGGCTCACTCAACCGCCACGTGCAGCAGATCACAATCCTTGATCGCCCGGGCCTGTCCAATGCGGATGCCGGAAAAGGATTCCGGCCTTCCGTTTTGCCGGGCCGTTTTAGCCCGGGTGGCGGCTTCTAACCTGTCTTCCCAGTTGAAGCGGGCGGCGCGCAAGCCGCCCCTTATTTGATCTTCGCCAATTCAGCGAGAATGGCATCGCCCATCTGCGACGTCGACACGGTCGATGTCGCATTGCCCTTAATGTCGGCCGTGCGCAGGCCCGAGGCCAGCACATTGGCAATCGCCTTGTCGAGCATGTCAGCCGCATCGCCCATATTGAACGAATAACGCAAAGCCATGCCGAAGGACGCGATCATCGCGATTGGATTGGCGAGGCCCTTGCCAGCAATGTCAGGCGCTGAGCCATGCACGGGCTCATACATGGCTTTACGCTTGCCGTTCTTATCCGCTTCGCCGAGCGAGGCCGATGGCAACATGCCGAGCGAACCGGTGAGCATGGACGCCACGTCCGAGAGCATGTCGCCAAAGAGATTGTCGGTGACAATCACGTCGAACTGCTTGGGCCAGCGCACGAGCTGCATGCCAAGCGCATCTGCCAGCATGTGATCGAGTTGCACATCGGCATATTCGCGCTTGTGCAGAGCATTTGTGACTTCGTGCCACAAGACGCCCGACCT
>CAWUNF010000447.1:0-1866 GCA_963923195.1 uncultured Hyphomicrobiales bacterium
AGAAGCGCGGGAGCTGATGGCCTTACATGATGAGGAAAAGGCCAAAGCCTTTCTCTCCGCTTGGACACGCAAAGAAGCCTGCCTCAAAGCGACAGGTGAAGGCATTGCCGGCGGGCTGCATCGTTATCGTGTTAGCTTGCATGATGAAGCCAAGCTGATCTCCATTGATGGCAGCGCGGAAGCGGCAGGTAAATGGACCTTACATGCTTTCTCAGCTTTTGGTGACGGGCAAGCAGCTATTTGCGCGGCACATCCCAAGCTCAATGTGCAAGGTTTCAGGCTTTAAAGCGAAGCCAGCCAATCCATCACGATTGCAGCGATCTCGCCATTGTTCTTCTCCAGCATGAGCATATGGCCATTGCCATAGAGGCCGTGATCCGCGAGCCGGATGAAATCTGTCGGCACACCGGCCTGTCGCAAATAAGCAACCGTATTATGATCATAAGGCGCGTGATAAGACGCCTCGCCCTGCACCACGAGCACTTTCACATCTTGTAAATTTGTGAGACGCCGCGCGGGTTCAGCTTGCAACCAGCCGCACATGAGCCCTTCGCCATCGGGCTTCTCCTGCCGCACAAATGTCAGCGCCTCGCCGTCGCGCAAAGGCGGATCATAGGTGAGTGGCTCAGCGGTGAGGCCATAAGGCTTGGTGAAAGCACCATCCTCAAACCAATCCGGCGCGCCTTTCGCAACCATATCATGCACGGGTGGGCCAGATGGTTCGAGAGCCACAATGGCTTTCACCTTGCCGGGCCGTGCATCTGCAATCAGCCAACCAAAAGTGCCTGATTGCGAATGGGTGAGCAGGATCGCATCCCCAATACGATCAAGAAGCGCCGCACCGGCATCGCGGTTGAGGGCCTGTTGCTGCGGAAAGCTCGCGAGTGAAGGAAAGCTCTGCGCATAATATTGATCAAAGATCGGATCACCCGCGACACCTGTGCCGGGCCATTGCATATGAAGATGCGCTTGCGGCCAGAGTTTTGCGCGCGCAGGTGTGGTGAATTGCTGCTCGACACGCGCTGTTGAATGGCGCGACTGCTTGCCGACCTCTGCCTGATGCGGTGAACGCGCGCGCGAAGGCTGGTCACAAAGATAGACCGCATAGCCTTGGCGCAGAAAATAATCGCGGAAACCGGGGCGGCTATCCGGCGTGCCGGAATAATTCAAGCCCGACTGCCCACCACCAGACAACATAACAATGGGCAGATTATGTGTGCGCCGAACAGGGATTTGATATTCGACATACATTTGCCCCGACATGAAACGCCCATCAGGCGCATCAAAATAGCTGCCGCCGCAGAAAAAATATCCTTGTTCGGCAATTTCCAGCGGCGGCAGGCTCATGTCACTTCACCGGTTTCACGACGCCATTTTCATCAGCGCGGAAGCGGCCAGTTTTTTGACCCTTCACCGTTTGCGTTTGCAGCCATTCATAAGAGGCAGCATGTAAGACACGCGATTGCTTTTCCCAGACCATGAAATGCGTTGCCTGCGAAATGCCGATAAAGGCTTTATGCTGTGTTCCAAGATCATCGAAGAGCTCATTGTTTGAGCGCGTCAAATCATCCTGTTCGCCAACCATAATAAGTGTGGGGATTTTTACCTTGGCCGCACCTTCCGCATTCCAACCCCAATAAGTGCGGGTTGGCGCACGCAAGCCGCCTGTGCCCCATGTCGCGCCCAGAGGATCATGCTGCACATTCATCGCCCAGATCATTTCTGGCATACCGGGCTCAATCGTCTGCGGGAATTTTGATGTCCCAAGCCAGCGCTTGTCGATGCCAACATCGCGCGTTTGAATGGTCATGGGCGCGCCGGGTTTGGGCAAAGTCGCTGGCTTAGCGGAAGGATTTTTGCGGTCAT
>CAWUNF010000448.1:0-1862 GCA_963923195.1 uncultured Hyphomicrobiales bacterium
TGCGTGCATTGTCTGATGTGCTTGGCGCCAAGCTTGGCTTTGACTCGCTCGCTGATCTGCGCAAGGCACTTTATGCGGCCCATCCGCATTTCGCTCGCATTGATGCGATTGAGGGCGGCTCCATCAACATTGCTAATGCAGGCGCGCTTGGCACGGGTGCCTTCACCAGTGCCGTGCAAGACTTTTATCTGACGAACCCGATTGCGCGTTCGTCCGCTGTCATGGCGGAATGTTCAGCGCTTGCGAAAGGACGCCTGCAACAGGCGGCGGAGTGATAAGAGATGGATTGGCTTCTTCCACTCCTGCTGGTCGTTTTGAAGAGCGTTGCGGTGATCGTCGTTCTTCTGATCATCGTCGCTTATCTGCTCTGGGCCGACCGTAAGATTTGGGCGGCTGTTCAATTGCGCCGCGGCCCCAATGTGGTGGGTCCGTGGGGCCTCTTACAATCTTTCGCAGACTTGCTGAAGTTCGTGGTGAAAGAGCCGGTCATTCCGGCAGGTGCGAACAAGGGCATCTTCCTGCTCGCACCTTTCATCACCGGCATGTTGGCACTTGCCGCTTGGGCCGTGATTCCAGCGGCTGATGGCTGGGCCGTTGCTGATCTCAATGTCGGTGTTCTTTATATTCTCGCCATCTCTTCGCTCAGCGTCTATGGCGTGATCATGGGCGGTTGGGCGTCGAATTCGAAATATCCTTTCCTCTCCGCACTGCGTTCTGCCGCGCAGATGGTGTCTTACGAAGTCTCCATTGGCTTTGTGATTGTCACGGTGTTGCTCTGCGCGGGTTCGATGAATCTCGGCGAGATTGTAAAGGCGCAGGATACGACGCGCGGGATTTTCGGCTGGTATTGGCTGCCGCTCTTCCCGATGTTCATCATCTTCTTCATCTCGGCTCTGGCTGAAACGAACCGCCCGCCCTTTGATCTTGTCGAAGCGGAATCGGAACTCGTCGCCGGCTTCATGGTCGAATATTCGTCGACGCCTTACCTGCTCTTCATGCTGGGTGAATATGTCGCCATTGTCGGCATGTGCGCGATGATGACGGTGCTTTTCTTCGGCGGCTGGCTCTCGCCCATTCCATTTGCACCTTTCACAGAAGTGCCGGGCGTCATCTGGTTCATCGCCAAGATCTGTTTCTTCTTCTTCTGGTTTGCGCTCGTGAAGGCCTTTGTGCCGCGCTATCGCTATGACCAATTGATGCGTCTGGGCTGGAAAGTCTTTCTGCCGATTTCGCTTGTCATGGTCGTCGTGGTTGCGGGCGTGCTGCAATATGTGAGGGCGTAAATGGCGCTGCGAGAGAATCCTGCTCTCGCTGGCGCTTTGATCGGTCTGGGGATCGGTCTGGTGAAATATATGTTCGTTCTGTCGATGATCGGCGGGGCGGTCGGGCGCGAAATCAAAGAAAACGCGTCTGAGGATTTGGATCTCGCGGGCTTTGCCGCGCGAATGCGTCCGGTGAGACGGATGCTTCTCGTGGTTGCCTTCGGTGTGTTGCCAGCGGTCGGTTTCATCGCCGGCTCCGCATTCGGCAAATGAGGTGATGGGCTATGAAACTGGGACGAGCCGTAGAGGCGCTTCTGCTGAAGGAATTTGTCGGGGCCATTGGCCTGTCGATGCGCTATTTCTTCAAGCCCAAGGCGACCATCAACTATCCGCACGAGAAGAACCCGACATCGCCGCGTTTCCGTGGCGAACATGCCTTGCGCCGCTATCCCAACGGCGAAGAGCGCTGCATTGCCTGCAAACTTTGCGAAGCCATTTGCCCTGCGCAAGCCATCACCATTGAAGCAGGCCCACGCCGCAATGACGGCACGCGCCGCACGACGCGTTACGACATCGACATGGTGAAATGCATCTATTGCG
>CAWUNF010000449.1:0-1855 GCA_963923195.1 uncultured Hyphomicrobiales bacterium
AATCACATGCACGATGCGCGCTTGTGCGCATAAAGCAGCAAGCTCAACTGTGCTGGCAGGTGCGGTGAAATCAATCAGCGCATCGGCATGGAGGAGCGCCTCAAGCGGCTTATCTGTCACCTGCACATTGGTGGCGCCAATGCCTGCGAGAAGGCCCGCATCTTGGCCGAGCGCGAGCGAGCCCGCACGCTCAATCGCGCCGCCCAGTACTGCCCCTTCAGTCGCATGAATGGTCTGGATGAGCATGCGCCCCATGCGCCCGGCCGCGCCTGCCACGACGATCCGCATCCCGCTCATGATGACCTCCAAAGAATTTGCATCCTTTGCCTCTACAGATTGCGGGAGCTTTGGGCAATGCCTCCCCGTCCAAGGGCTTTGACGCAAGCGCGGCCCTGCTTTTAAATAAGCCCAACAACGGGAGTGAGCGCCATGGTGGACGCATTTGAAGACTATTGCTGGAAAGACATCGTCAGCGACGAGGTGATCGAGATTTATGGCGCCTATCGCCGCAAGCTCTATGTCGGCCCGCGTCCGGCGCTGCTGGCCATCGATCTCTATAAAAAAGCCTATCAGGGCGGCAATCGGCCTGTGGTTGAGGTGAACCGCGAATTTTCGGGCTCTTGCGGCGAGAATGCGTGGAAGGCCATGCCGCCGACTTTGGAGCTGTTTGCTGCCGCGCGCCGGGCGGGCATTCCCATCATCTATTCCACGCGCCATGCCGACACAGCGGGCGTGCATTCGACCAATCGCAGCATGGGCCGCGAGGACGAAGATGTTTACGCCATCAAGGAAGAATTCGCCCCGCAAGCGGGCGATCTCGTGATCCATAAAGAGCGCGCGTCGGCCTTTTTCGGCACGCCGCTGATTGCCCATCTGCGCCGGCTTGGCGTTGAGAGCCTGATCATTTGCGGGGAGAGTACGTCAGGCTGCGTGCGCGCCTCAACCGTTGATGCTTACTCCTATGGCTTCCACAATGTGCTGGTGGAAGAATGCTGCTATGACCGCTCGATGCTGAGCCACAAGGTCAATTTGTTCGACCTGCATCACAAATATGCCGATGTGCTGCATGTGGGCGATGTGGTGGCGCATCTGAATGGTTTGGCCTCAGCTGCCCGCGCGGCGGAGTAAAACCTTAACCAGCCCTTAATTCGCCGCCTTTAGCTTCTCTTCATCGCTTTGAGCGATGAGGGTTTGATGGCAGAGGGCTGGTTCAGCAAAAGACGCGAGCCGACATTGGGCGCGCCCCGCAAGGGGCGTGGCGATGATCTGCGCGCTGATCCGCGCGACCATTATGGCTCGGCCCCTCGCCGCAAAAAGGGCGAGCGGATCGAACCCGAATTCTTCGATGATCATCGCGATAGTGAGCGCCTGCGTCTCGATGATGAAGAGGCGGCAGCCCATCGCCCGCGCAAGAAGAAAGCATCAAAACAGAAAGAGAAGAAGCCGAAGCGCAGACGCCGCTCTTTTCTGGGCTTCATCTTTTATTATGGCGCTGTTGCTTCCGTCTGGGGCTTCATTGTGCTTTCAGGCGTCGTGGCGTGGCATGCGGTGCAATTGCCGCCGATTGACAAGCTCGCCGTGCCAAAGCGGCCGCCCAATATCGCGATCTTGAGCGATGATGGAACGCTAATTGCCAATCGTGGCGACACAGGCGGGCCTGCGATCAATCTCAAAGATGTGCCTGCCTATCTGCCGAAAGCCTTCGTCGCGATTGAAGATCATCGCTTCTATGATCATTACGGCATTGACCCGATCGGCATCACACGCGCTGTCGTGCGCAATGTGACGCGACGTGGCGGGATGGAAGGTGGCTCGACGCTGACGCAGCAGCTCGCCAAAAATCTCTTCCTGACAC
>CAWUNF010000450.1:0-1852 GCA_963923195.1 uncultured Hyphomicrobiales bacterium
TGGTGGGTCCGCGCGTGTCAGGCGAACTCGTGCAATCGGGCACGCTGGGCGTGGTGCTCTCCATCATCTCGGTGCTGATCTATCTCTGGTTCCGCTATGAATGGCAGCTTGCAGTGGCCGCCGTCATCGCGACCATGCACGATCTTTTGCTCACCGTTGGCTTCTTCGCTGTGACGCGGCTCGAGTTCAACATCACATCGATTGCCGCCATTCTGACAATCGTCGGCCTGTCGCTGAATGAAACGGTTGTCGTGCTCGACCGTATTCGCGAGATGATGAAGAAATATAAGAAGCTGCCGATCCCGCAGATGATCGATCTGTCGATCAATGCGGTTTTGTCGCGTACGATCATGACCTCAACCACGACGACTTTGGCGCTGATCGCGCTGGTTCTGTTTGGCGGTCACGTCATCCAGTCTTTCTCGCTGGCCATGATGTGGGGCGTGATTGTGGCGACTTATTCGTCGATCTTCATCTGCTCGCCAATCCTGATTTATCTTGGCGTGCGTGATGTGACAGAACCTGCTGCAGAGACCAAGACGGCGCAGGCCAAAGCCTGAGCCGTCATTGTGTGGAGCGGTGCGACGAAGCAATCCAGCCAGCCGCTTTATTTTCGGATTGCTTCGCTCCGCTCGCAATGACGGGGCAAATGTTGGATGACCCAAAAATACGAAGGCTTTGTTCCCGGCAGCCATGAGATTGAGTCTTTTGGCGCAGGTGGTTTTCGCTTTGCGGATATGTCGCATCGCGGCTCCATCCTCGTTCTGCCGTCGGGCATTTCCGCTTGGGATGTGACAGTGCCTGCTGAGATCACGCGCGAGAGTTTGCAAGCCGTTTTAGATGAGCCCAAAGGTTCCATCGAATTGCTGTTGATCGGCACGGGCGAATCTCTCTTGCCCATCCGGCCCGACGTGCGCGCTGCGCTGAAAGAGGCAGGCATTGGTGTTGACCCGATGGCCAGCGCCCATGCCATTGCCACTTACAATATTCTCTTTACGGAAAAGCGTCGTGTGGCGGCAGCACTTCTGGCTGTGTCATGAGTGAGCGCGCGTCAGATTATCAAGCCTGCGCCGATATGCTGCGCGCGCAAGATCCTGATCGCTATTTTGCCTGTCTCTTTGCGCCGGAAAACAAACGCAACCATCTTTTCGCGCTTTATGCCTTCAGTCTCGAGCTCGCACGTATCCGCGAGATCGTTTCAGAACCCATGCTCGGCGAAATCCGCATGCAATGGTGGCGCGATGCGCTTGGCGGCGATGCGCGCGGCGAGGTGAGTGCCAATCCAATAGCTGCGGCTTTGCTTGATACTGTGCAGACATTCAATCTGCCTGTTCAAGCTTTGCGCAATTTGATCGAGGGCCGATCCTTCGATCTCTATGATGATCCCATGCCAACGCGTAGCGATCTCGAAGGCTATTGCGGCGAGACGTGTTCGTCGCTCATTCGGCTGGCATCTTTAGTGCTCGCTGATGGGCGCGATCCGGGCGGTGCTGAGGCTTGCGGTCATGCTGGTGTTGCTTTTGCCATCACAGGCTTATTGCGGGCTTTGCCTTGGCATGCCGCGCGCGGCCAGCTCTATGTGCCCGCCGATATTTTGCAGAAGCAGGGTGTCACCCGTGAAGAGGTGCTTGCTGGACAAGTGACGCCTGCATTTTGCGCTGTTTTGGCGGAGATGCGCGCGCTTGCGCGTCATCATTATGATGCAGCGCTGAAGGGTGTGATGCAGATGGAAGAGGGCGCGCGTGCGGCGCTCATGCCACTTGCTTTTGTGCCGCTTTATCTCAAGCGCATGGAAAAGGGCTCTTATGAGCCCTTCCGCACGCTCATCACCGCGCCCTTGTGGCGGCGCTTG
>CAWUNF010000451.1:0-1846 GCA_963923195.1 uncultured Hyphomicrobiales bacterium
GAGGGAACCGTCAAGACTTGACGCTCCACATCCAGTTCCAATCGCACATTGACAAATTGGCCCGGCCAAATCTTTTGCCCATCATTCGGGAAAATGGCGCGGATAAGAATGGTGCCGGTGGCTGCATCGACGAGATTGTCGATGACTTCAACCTCGCCCTTTTCAATCATGGTGCGATTATCGCTTTCCAGCGCTTGCGCCACCAGCGGGCCTTTGGCCTTGGCGCTATTGACCGCGCGCAGATTTTGCTGCGGCAAAGAAAAGAGCACGCCAATCGGGTTCATCTGCGTGATGGTGACAAGCCCATTCGGGTCGCTCGCACGCACAAGATTGCCAGCATCCACATTGCGCAGACCTGTGCGCCCATCAATCGGCGCAATGATGGTCGCATAATCAAGCATGACTTTGGCATTGTCGATCAAAGCTTGATCGACTTGCTGCTGGGCCTCGAGCTGGGCGACTATTGCACGTTGCGTATCGGCCTGTTGGCGTGAACCAAAATTGGATTGCGCCAAACGCTCATAGCGCTCCAAATCAAGCTGTGCATTGGCAAGCTGGGCGGCATCTTGCGCTTTTTTGGCGAGTGCTTGGTCATATTGGGCTTGCAGGGCGCGTGCATCCATGCGCGCCAGCACATCGCCTTTTTTCACATCCTGACCATCACGAAACAGAATTTCATTGAGCCGTCCTTCAACTTGCGCACGCACAACAACTGTGTTGAGCGCTTGCACCGTGCCCACCGCATCAAGTGTGACAGGCACATCGGCGCGTGTTACGCGGGCGGTGAGCACAGGCACTTCTTCAATTTTGGCAGGCGGGCGTCGCCCAAAGGGGCGAGTGCCTGTCGCATTGTCGCGACCCACAAGGCCAAATTCATAAGCAAGCACGCTCAGAAAAATTACGCCCACCAAAACCGCGCCAATTTTGGTCTGATGCTGTTTGGCAAATGTGAGGATTTGGTCGCGGGTCATGGTTGCACCTCCGCGCGATTGGATGCGCGTGACCAGCCCCCGCCCAGAGCTTGAAACAGGTTCACATAGGCTTGCACATGTTGCAGGCGCACTTGCGTCAATTGATCCTGCGCTTGAAACAATGTGAGTTGCGTGTTGAGAAGCGTTACCACGTCAATCGTCCCCTCGCGTAAACGCTCAGCCGTAATATTTTGCGCGCGCTGCGCTGTGGCCACCACTTGCGCCTGCAATTTTTCATGTTTCATCGTCTGCTCAATCGCAATCAAAGCATTTTCAACATCTGACAAAGCAGTCAGAATGGCTTTGCGATAGGCCTGCAGCATTTCAATTTCACGCCCCTCAGCTTGGCGCAATTTGCCCGATAAAGCGCCGCCATCAAAAATAGGTTGCGTCAGTCCTTGGGCCAGAGATGCTGCCAGCGCATCCGGCCGCATCCAATTTTTAAAGACACCGCTTTGCAGACTGCCAGAGGCGGTCAAAGTGATCGTTGGCAAAAAGGCGCGCCGCGCTGCCTCTACATTGGCGCGCTCTGCCGCCAAGCGCAATTCTGCACCGGCAATATCTGGTCGGCGCGCCAGCAGATCAGCGGGCAGGCCAGGTTGCACCTGTGGGATGCGTAATCGCCGCAAGGAGCCACCAGTCAAGGCCAGGCTTTCTGGCGTAACGCCGGTGAGGACCGCAATCAAATTGCGACTTTGCGCAATGGTTTGCTCCAGCGCGGGGATGGAGGCGCGTTGGGCGGCGACCACACCTTCTTGCTGGGCCACATCAAGGGCTGTGGCTGTGCCAACATCGGCGCGCGCGCGGATAGCGTCTAAAACCTGTTCAGCCGTGCGGAGATTGTCGAGCGCGAAGCGGCGACGGTCTTGGGCGGC
>CAWUNF010000452.1:0-1840 GCA_963923195.1 uncultured Hyphomicrobiales bacterium
GGCTCTGTGGCAATGGCCAATCAAATTTATAATACAGCGCCGAAAGACGGCACTGTGATTGGTGCTGCCATTAACGGCATGCCGACCTCTGCTTTGTTCACGCCAGATGTTGTGCAATTTGATCCGCGTAAATTTGCATGGCTTGGCTCATCCAATCGCGACACGCAGATCACTTATGTCTGGCATACGGCGCCTGTTAAAAATCTCGCCGATCTGATGAAGACAGAAGTGGTGGTGGGGGCAACCACACCTGGCACGACGCAATTTGAATATCCGCTTGTTGCGGCCAAATTGCTCGGTCTGAAATATAAGCTCATCTCAGGCTATAAGGGCACGACCGATATTCATCTGGCGATGGAGCGGGGTGAATTGCAGGGCATGGGGTCCAATGCCTGGCTGAGCTTAAAAGCTTTGAATGCGGATTGGATCAAAGAGGGCAAGGTCATCCCCATTGTTCATTTTAATTTTGAACGCCATCCTGACCTGCCAAATGTGCCAACAATTTTTGATGCAACCAAGACCGAGTCAGATCGACAAGCAATGGCGCTGATGGTTGGGCGGTTGGAATATGGGCGCCCGTTCTTTTTGCCGCCTGGTGTTGCGCCTGAACGCGTGACCTATATGCGGCGCGCTTTTGATGCGACGATGAAAGATGCCGCATATTTGGCTGATGCCGAGCGCGCCAAAATCGACGTTGACCCGATCACGGGTGAACGCGTCAATGAATTGGTTGAAAAAGCCATGCAAACCCCAGCCGATGTCGTCAAACGCGTGCGTGAGGCGCTCGAGTCGGGAGGAAAGTAAGAGACAATGAAACAAGAAAAAGAAGCGGGCTACCGCCTGGCTGTCGATATTGGTGGCACATTTACCGACATTGTTCTTGAAACACCGCAAGGTTTTGAATCAGGCAAGGTTTTGACAACGCCAGATCGCCCCGAACAAGGCGTCATCAATGGCGTGCGTTTGGTTTTGGACAAAGCAAAAGTGGCGGCTCAACAGCTTGAACTGGTGATCCACGGCACAACGCTGGCGACCAATGCAATTATTGAGCGACGCGGTGCGCGTACAGCCTTGGTGACGACACAAGGTTTTCGGGACACGTTGGAATTCGCTTTTGGCCATCGCTTTGACCAATATGATTTAGAATTGGAACGCCCAGAGCCGCTTGTCTCGCGCCCTTTGCGCTTTGAGGTGATTGAGCGCATGGCGGCGGATGGGTCTGTTCTGTTGGCCCTTGATGAGACAAGTGTGCGCGCAGTGGCCGGTCGCTTGCGTGATGAAAAGATTGAATCGGTCGCCGTCTGTTTTCTTCATGCCTATCGCAATGGTGCGCATGAAAAGCGCGTGCGCGAAATTTTAAATGAGGAATGTCCGGGGCTTTTTGTCTCGCTCTCTCATGAAGTCTGTCCAGAAATTCGCGAATATGAGCGCACGTCAACAACTGTTGCCAATGCCTATGTGCAGCCGCTCATGTCGACCTATCTCGGTAAATTATCGGGCGCGTTGAAAGAGCTTGGTGTCGGGGCACCCTTATTGATGATCATGTCATCTGGCTCGCTCACCTCCGTTGAGACGGCACGGCGTCTTCCCATTCGCCTTGTGGAATCGGGTCCAGCAGGTGGGGCCATTCTTGCGCGCGAAGTGGCGAAAGAAATTGGCGCGGATCGTTCTGTGGCGCTCGACATGGGTGGCACAACAGCCAAAATCATCATGCTGACAGATTATGAACCACGCCATGCGCGCTCAATGGAAGTCGCGCGCGCCTATCGTTTTCTTGCAGGCAGCGGATTGCCGCTGCGCATTCCTGTCATTGAAATGATCGAAATTGGTGCGGGTGGTG
>CAWUNF010000453.1:0-1838 GCA_963923195.1 uncultured Hyphomicrobiales bacterium
TCTTCCCCGTAGCAATCACTTCCATGCCCTCTTCGGGGCGCAGGCGCAGGCGGGCGAAATTGCCCTTCCACATCACCGCATCAATGCGAGCATTGGCATCCTTCAGCGAAAAATAGACATGGCCTGAGGAATGGGGCCCGCGATAGCCCGACACTTCGCCGCGCAGGCGCACATGGCCGAACCGATCCTCAATCGTGCGCTTCAACGCGCCCGAGAGTTCGGAGACGGTCAGTTCAGTGTCATTGGGCAGAGAATCTTTCGCCATAGGGCAATTTATGCCCTTTTCCCTTGGCCATTGCGAGAGCGGCCTGGATTGCGAGGACCCGAAGGCGACGCGGCAATCCAGAGAAAGATCGAAGCGACGAGACCCCGGACATTGCCCGCCCAGCCCCCAAGCCTTATGAGGGGGCGATCCTTTCGATAAGCCCCACAGGCTCCTCCATGAACGTCCTCCTCATCGGCTCTGGCGGCCGCGAACATGCTCTGGCTCTCGCGCTCTCCAAGAGCCCGCTTTTGACCAAGCTCTTTGCCGCCCCCGGCAATCCGGGCATTGCGAAGCTTGCAGACTGCGTGAGCGTGGATGTCGCCAATCATGCAGCGGTGATTGATTTCTGCCGCCTGATGAAAATCGAATTCGTCGTGGTTGGCCCCGAAGCGCCGCTGGTCGCAGGGCTTGTCGATGATCTCGCGGCCGCAGGCATCGCCGCTTTCGGCCCAACCAAGGCGGCCGCCCAGCTTGAAGGCTCTAAAGGCTTCACCAAAGATCTCGCGCGCGATTTTAATATTCCAACCGCTGCCTATGGTCGCTTCAACAATAAGGCGGCTGCGCTTGGTTATCTTGATGCGCATCCCGCGCCCATCGTCGTGAAAGCTGACGGTCTGGCTGCTGGCAAGGGCGTGATTGTTGCGATGAGCGACAAAGAAGCGCGCGATGCGGTGGAGATGATTTTCGGCGGCGCCTTTGGCGAAGCGGGTGCCGAACTCGTCATTGAAGAATTTATGGAAGGCGAAGAAGCCTCTTTCTTTGCTTTGTGTGATGGCGAACGCGCGCTCGCCTTTGCCTCTGCGCAAGATCATAAGCGCGTGGGTGAAGGCGACACGGGCCCTAACACCGGCGGCATGGGCGCTTATTCGCCCGCTCCGATCATGACGGAAGCGATGAGCGCGCGCGTGATGCGCGAAATCATTGAGCCCACGCTGGTTGGCATGAAGGCGCGCGGCGCGCCCTATCGTGGCGTGCTCTTTGCAGGGCTCATGATCACCAAAGATGGGCCGAAGCTCATCGAGTTCAACGCGCGTTTTGGTGATCCAGAAACGCAAGTCATGTTGCCGCGCTTGAACGAAGATCTGCTGCCACTGCTCATGCAATGCGCTCACGGCAATCTGCGCTCTGAGCCTGTAAAGCTGCAAAACAAAACGGCCATGACGGTGGTTTATGCGGCGACCGGATATCCGGAAAATCCGCAAAAAGGCAGCGTCATTCGCCATGTCGAAAAAGCGGAAGCCATAGACAATGTGATCGTTTTTCACGCCGGCACGAAACGCGATGGCGACAAGCTCCTCGCCAATGGCGGGCGTGTGCTCAATATCACAGGCCTCGGCGGTAACGTGCGCGAAGCGCGCGACCGCGCTTATGCAGGGCTTGATCTGATTGAATGGCCGGAAGGCTTCTGCCGCCGCGATATCGGCTGGCGCGCACTGAAGGGCTAATTCTTTGCTGGATCTCTCACATTTGGCGTGACGTCAAATTCGACGTTCCACAATCCGTCCTTCACGCGTTTCACTTCGCGAATATAGACATTTTGCACAATGTCACGCGTGGCGGGATCAATGGAGAT
>CAWUNF010000454.1:0-1835 GCA_963923195.1 uncultured Hyphomicrobiales bacterium
CGACAATCGGGAAGAAGGTGATGAGAAAAGTAATGACCACGCGCGGCAGATCCGATGCGCCGAGGGTCACGACGATGATCGGCGCGATCGCCACGATGGGAGTGGAATGCACAACCACAATCATTGGATAGAGAGTGCGCGCAAGCGTCCTGGATGAGGCCAGCGCAATCGCCATCGGGATGGAGATGCAAACAGCCGCCGCATAGCCCATGAGTGCGACGCGAATGGTCGCCCAGAGATGCGTGGTCCATATGGCGATGCTTTGTTCCTGCGCCCCCGCCAAAATGAGCGAGGGCGATGGTAGAAGAAAGGTCGGAACATTAAAGAGGCGACAACCCGCCTCCCACACCGCGATCAAGCCAACAAAGGCGATGGCGGGCGCGAAGCGATTCGCCATGGCGAGCGCCTGCAGCGTCACTCGCGCTCGATCAAGCGGCGCGGCGGGTGAAGAGGTGTGAGCGGATGTGATTGGCGAGGGCATTGAACCGAGGATCCGAGAGAGAGTCGAAGGAACGCGGACGCGGAACTTCCACCTGAAGCAATTCGCGCACAGCGCCGGGACGCGGCGTCATCACGATGATGCGGTCGGCCAGCAGCACGGCTTCAGGAATGGAATGGGTGATGAAGAGCACAGTCTTCGGCCGCTCCGTCCAGATCCGCAGCAGTTCGAAGCTCATTTCATCACGGCTCAGCGCGTCGAGCGCCGAAAATGGCTCATCCATCAGCAGAATGTCGGGATCAAGGAGCAAGGCGCGCGCGATGCCGACGCGCTGCTGCATGCCGCCTGATAGCTGCTCGATGCGCGCCTTCGCAAATTGTTCCAGCCCGACGAGCTTCAGCAGTTCATATGCCCGATCTTTCTCAGTCTGGGTGACGCGGCCGTATTTATGGCGGAACGGAAACGTCACGTTTCCCAGCACATCAAACCACGGAAGCAATGTGGGCCGTTGGAAAACGATGCCTATTTCATCACGCGGCTCTGTGACGCGCGCTCCGTAGATCTCCACCTCGCCTCGTGTTGGAGAAGCGAGCCCTGCGATGAGGCGCAACAAAGTGGATTTGCCGCAGCCCGAAGGCCCCAGCACAGCCACGAATTCATTTTTGGCGACATCGAAGCTAAGGTTCTGCAACGCAGAGACGGTGACGCCATCGTCGCGCGTGAAGACCTGGTCGACGGATTTGAAAGAGATGATGGGCGGGGAGTTGAGCATGACGAGTCCTGGCGGGGCCGTCGTCAGCAACGGCCCCATCTGAATCAATCCGGAATGAAGGAGCGGTTGATCGCCTTTTCCGGGTCGAGTTTGTCGAGCGGCATGTTTTGCGCCCGGGCCGTCCATTCCCACGTTGTTGCAAGGCGCGCCTTTTCGAGCGCGCCAAAGCCCTCAGCTTTGGTGATGTCATTCATGATAAGCGGCACGATCGTCATGAACTGCTGTTCAACCAGCGCCTCGTCCATCTCAGGAAAGACAGCCTTCATGGCCTTCGCAACGTCTTTTGGATCAGCAAGAGCGGCCTTAGCCGCAGCCACATAGGCGCGCAGGAAACGCTTCACAACGTCAGGCTTTTCTTTAATGAGCTTGTCGCCAACGAAGACCGAATAGCCGTAGCCTTCGAAGCCCGCGGCCGACCACGGCAGTATCTTCAAGGCTTTCCCGGTGGAGCCAAGCGCCTTCACGAAGGGGGGCGAGGCGGTCGACCAGTTGATGGTGGCGTCGACCTGTCCGGTTGCGAGCATGGGCGCAAGCGCGCCCGGATCGACCTTCAGAAGCGTCACTTTGGAAGGATCAACTTTCACCGCCGCGAGCACCAGCGGCCAGATCACGTTGGAGGATGTG
>CAWUNF010000455.1:0-1833 GCA_963923195.1 uncultured Hyphomicrobiales bacterium
ATCTCTCTGCCATTAAAGGCGGGCAATTGGCCGCCGCCTGTCATCCGGCGCGCGTTGTGTCGCTCATTATTTCGGATGTGCCGGGTGATGATCTTTGCGCCATTGCCTCTGGCCCAACCGTGCCCGATCCAACCACGCGCGACCATGCGCAGGCCATTTGTGACAGGCTCAAAATCAAAGCGCCGCATTTTGTCGAAACGCCTAAGCCCGGCGACCCTATTTTTGCACGCGTTGAAAATCATCTCATTGGTTCTGGCCTTGCCTCGCTGCAAGCAGCGGCGCATGTCGCACAAAGCGCAGGTTATGAGCCTTTGGTGCTGGGTGATTTTATTGAAGGCGAGGCGCGCGAGATTGGTCTCGTCATGGCTGGCATTGCGCAACATTTCGCGCGCATGAATAAGCGTTGTGCGATTATTTCTGGCGGCGAAGGGCGTGTGACAGGCGCCACGAGTGGGCGCGGTGGGCGCAATTCAGAATTTCTCTTGTCGCTCGGTCTTGCTCTTGATGGCATGGATATTTGCGCGCTGGCTGGCGATACGGATGGGATTGACGGGTCGGAAGAGAATGCCGGCGCGCTGCTTTTGCCCGATACATTGTCGCTGATCCGCAAAGCAGGACTTGATCCGCGCGCGCTTCTCGATGCTCATCGCGCCTATGATGCTTTTGAGGCGGCGGGCGGGTTGATCGTGCCGGGCCCCACGCTGACCAATGTGAATGATGTACGGATAGTGCTGGTCGGTTGATCTCGTCATTGCGAGCGGAGCGAAGCAATCCAGTCTTTCTGGATTGCCGCGTCGGCCCTGCGGGCCTCCTCGCAATGACGGGGATTGGTGCTTAGGATGGGTCCAACTAAGAAAGACGAATCATGGCCGATCCCGCATCTGAAGACCTTGCTCCGCCGCCCTCGTTGTTCAAATTGGGCAGCGTGTTTTTTTGGATCGGCGTCTTTTCTTTTGGCGGTGGCCTGTCAGGCTGGATTCATCGGCAAGTCGTGCATCGCTATCGTTGGATGACGAATGAGGATTTCCTCTCTGGTATTGCGCTTGCGCAAATTGTGCCGGGCGCCAATGTCACCAATCTTTGCGTTTATGTCGGCTATCGCATTCGCGGTGCATGGGGCGCAACCATGTCGCTCTTCGCGCTCATGTCTGGCCCCACCATTCTCTGCGTCTTTGTCGCCATTCTCTATCATTATGTGCAGGATTATCCGGTGCTGCATGCTTGTGTGGATGGTGTGGCTGCGGCGGCCGTTGGCTTGAACATTCGGCTCGGCATCATCGGCACGCAACGCATTCAGCGTATGCGCCGCATCGCCCCTATGGTGGCGATGGTTGCCACTTTCGTGGCAGTTGGCGTGATGGAATGGCCGCTGGTACCGGTGGTTCTCATCCTTGCGCCTTTATCTGTGGCTGCTGTCTGGCCGCGCAAAAATGGGGGCGGCGAAACTCATGCGTGAAGATTCCTCGCTCTCGCCCTATCTCGCACTCATCAGTGTTTTCGTGCCTTTGTCAGTTGTGGCCATTGGTGGGGGCCCGTCGATTTTCGCGCCCATTCAAAAAGAAGCAGTCGATGTTCAAAAATGGATGTCGGCGCGTGAATTCATCGAAATATTTGCCGTCGCACGTGTCGCGCCGGGGCCGGGCTCCATGCTTGGCACATTGATTGGCTGGAAGGTTGCAGGTTGGGGCGGAGCGATTGTTGCCACGCTCGCTCTTTTCATCCCCTCATCCATCCTCTGCCTTGCCGTCGCCAAAGTCTGGAACCGCTATCGCGGGCGTGAATGGCATGCGGCTTTGGAAATGGGCTTGGCGCCTATTGGCACAGGGTTGATGT
>CAWUNF010000456.1:0-1829 GCA_963923195.1 uncultured Hyphomicrobiales bacterium
TCGCTGAGCTTGCCATAAAGCGGCGTCACCGCTGTTGAGACGAGCAGATAAGAGGTGACAACCCAGGGTAAATTTTCGAGATCGCCCAAAACACGACCAAGCGTGGGCATGGCGGGCGCGACAATGGTTTGATCAAGCGCCCCCATAAATTGCGCCAGCATCAAGCCGCTCATGATCGAGATAATCTCACGCCGGCTCAGGTCATTTGATGGCGCCGTTGCCGGTGAGGTCATGCCCGATCCCAGTTCTGCTCGCTTGGGTTGCGGCCTGAGTTTTAGAAGCCTTCAAGCGCAGGGGTCAATGGTTGGGGCCATGCAAGCCCCCCAAGAAGCGATGAGATTCGCGAAGAACTTGTGAATTTTTTTGAAGTCCGAGGCTCTCATGTGAGGCGCAAGAGAAAGCGCTGCTTTACAAGGTCTGTTGGAATCTCACATGGGGTGTGTGGGGCGGGGTTGGTCGTAAATCCGCCATCCTCCTCTCCCCGTATGAGAAGGAGCTGAGCCGCGCGAAAGATGCGGTCCAGTGACGGGTTTTCCGCCGGGCGATCTTTATATCTTTACGTCTTGAAGGTTGCGCGGCAGAGCTTCATATGAGAGGCAACCAGATCGCCAGTGGACATGCGTCTGGCAAAATGTCTGGGCAAGTCGAAGGAGAAAACATGACGTTCAAGACCACTCTGGCGGCTGCTGCCGCTTTCGCCCTGATCGGTTTCGCTGGTCAGGCATTGGCGCAAGATGCTGAAGCTGGTGAAAAGAGCTTCGCGAAATGCCGCGCTTGCCACCAGATCGGTGAAACAGCCAAGAACAGCGTGGGCCCAAACCTCAATGGTTTGATTGGCCGTCACTCGGGCGCAGTTGAAGGCTATAATTATTCGGATGCGAATAAGAATTCGGGCCTGACTTGGGATGAAGCCACATTCCGCGAATATATTAAAAATCCGCGCGCCAAGGTTCCTGGCACGAAGATGGTTTTCGCTGGCATCACCAATGATGGCGAAATCGACAATCTGATCGCTTACCTCAAGCAGTTCGATAAGGACGGCAAGAAGAAGTAAGCTGTTTGAATGTGGAGCGCGCGGATGAAATCTTCTGTACTTTCGGACGATGTCATCCGCGCCCGCCTGTCTCAAGAGCTGCCGCATTGGGCGCTCAAAAATGGTGCGCTGGAGCGCATCTATAAAACCAACGGCTGGAAATCGACGCTCATGGTCGTCAATGCCATTGGCCATCTTGCTGAGGCCGCTTGGCATCATCCAGATCTTCATGCCTCCTATCCTGCGGTCACGGTGCGCCTCAACACGCATGATGCAGGTGGCATTACAGAAAAAGATTTCGCTCTCGCCACACAGATTGAAAAAATGATCATGTGGCAGCCTGCGCGTGAGGGCTCTGTGCTCGAAGGCACACCGCGCGATCCTCAACACGCCTATATTTTGGATCAGAACGAAGCGGGTTGATCCCCTTTCGCGCGCTGTGATGTGTTCGGCACATGGACGCGATCCGCAAGAGGCGCTAGAGCTTAAGGCCTTTCGCGGCTTGCTTATATGTCCATGACCCAGCGCCAACCCGATCCCGCCCCGCCCGCCCGCTTAAGTGGGCTTGCCACACTGCCTGTCTTTTTCAGATTGTCGGGTCGCAAAATTGTCCTGGTGGGTGGCAGCGAGGGGGCTGCTTGGAAAGCCGAGCTTTTGGCCGCCACGGGCGCGCAGGTGCAGGTCTTTTGTACCGAGCCATCTGAGAAAATGCGCGCGACCATCTCGGATCTCAGCAATATCGAATGGATCGCGCGTGTTTGGGCACCGGCCGATCTGCATGAAGCTGCGCTGGCTA
>CAWUNF010000457.1:0-1826 GCA_963923195.1 uncultured Hyphomicrobiales bacterium
GGTGCGTGTGAGCGACCTTGATGCATCGCTGGATTTTTATTGCAATAAATTCGGCCTGAAAGAAATGCGGCGTGTGGAGAATGAAAAGGGTCGTTTCACTCTGGTCTTTTTGGCAGCACCTGGTGATGAAGCCCGTGCACGCGACAGCAAGGCGCCTTTGGTGGAACTGACCTATAATTGGGATCCAGAAACCTATACGGGTGGTCGCAATTTTGGTCATCTGGCTTATCGCGTCGACAATATTTATGAGACCTGTCAGCGCTTGATGGATGCAGGTGTGACGATCAATCGTCCGCCGCGCGATGGCTATATGGCTTTCATTCGCTCGCCTGATCATATTTCCATTGAACTTTTGCAGCGGGGCGAGCCTTTGGCGCCCGCAGAGCCTTGGGCCTCCATGCCGAACACGGGTGTGTGGTGATCAAATAAAAGGGCGGCAGATGATCTCTGCCGCCCGATTTTTTATGTTTTGCGTTTTTAACGCTTAGCCCGCGTCAGCAACAAGGCCTGCAGCTTCAATGCCTGCAATGCCAGCAAGCTCGTCATTATCGGATGTATCGCCTGAGACGCCGACGGCACCGAGCACTTCGCCATCCTTATTGCGAATGAGAACGCCGCCCGGCACAGGCATGAGGCCCATTTCAGCCAAAGGTGTCGCGCCAGCCACAAAGGCTGGACGATCAGCGGCAAGGCCCATCAGCTTGCGCGTGCCCATGCCCATATTGATCGCGCCGCTCGCTTTAGCGAAAGCAACCTTCCAGCGCATCAAAGTGGACTTGTCTTCGATAGCCGAGGCTTTCAGCGCGCCGCGTGCATCAACAATGATAATGCCGAGCGGCATGAATTTCTTGGAATGGGCGAAGTCCAGCGCCGCAGAAATGATCTTTTGGGCAGCTTCGAGGGTGAGCGTGTTCATGCTAATCTCCCGGTCACATGTTCTGCCGCCTGTGTCGCAAGAGCCGGGCGGTAGGTCAAGGCAGGGGTGAGGGGAGCTTTGATGCAAGTCCACATGATCCGCGCGGCTATGGTTGCGGCTTGTCAGGAGATGAACCGGACAGGGCTTTATCAAGGCACATCGGGCAATCTCTCGGTGCGCGTCGAAAAGTCTATGTTGATCACGCCGACGGCCACCCCCTATGACCAGCTCGCGCCCGATATGATGACCGCTATGCGGATTGCAGATGAGGAGGGGCGTTTTCTAGGCCCGCGCGCACCCTCTAGCGAATGGCGTTTCCATCGCGATATTTATCGCGCGCGTGGTGATGTGGGTGCGATTGTTCATGCCCATGCGCCTTATGCAACTGCACTCTCGATGCTGCGCAAAAATTTGCCCGCCGCTCATTATATGATTGCGGCGTTCAACACGCATGAAATCATCTGCACCGATTATGCGCCCTATGGCACGGCGGAATTGTCGGCGCTAGCAGTTGCGGGTCTAGGGGCCGCTCATGCTGTGCTGCTTGGCTCACATGGATTGATTGCAACGGGTGAGAGTTTGGAGCGCGCTGTGTGGCGCGCGCATGAGCTGGAGACTTTGGCGCGCCATTATATGCTCGCTTTGCAGATTGGTGAGCCGGTGATTTTGCCCAAGGATGAGATTGATCGTCTCATCCCGCGCTTTGCAGCCTATGGCGTGACAGTTTGAGTTTGTCTGGATTGCCGCGTCAGCCCTTCGGGCTTCCTCGCAATGACGGCAGAAAGATGGTCTATTTTCTTTGATCATGGCGTTTTGCAATGACGCCAAGTCATGATGCCAAGTCATGCGCCAAATCTATCCCGTCATTGCGAGGAGCGAAGCGACGCGGCAATCCAAAAAAGATGATAAT
>CAWUNF010000458.1:0-1822 GCA_963923195.1 uncultured Hyphomicrobiales bacterium
CCGAGCGAAAAAATATCCGAGCGCGGATCTGTGCGATTGCGCAAAACTTGCTCGGGCGAAATATAAGGCCCCGTGCCCATCGGCACATGGAATTCTTCTTCCAGCAAATCGGGCAAAAGCAAATGACGCGACAGACCGAAATCAATCAAAGCGGCTTCGCCACTGTCGCGCAGCATAATGTTTGAGGGTTTGATATCGAGATGCAAAACATTTTGACGATGCAAATCAACCAGTGCCGCCGCCACTTTGGCGCCAATTTGCGCAACATGTTCGGGCTCGAGTGGCGCTTCATCCAAAAGCGTTAAGAGATTCGTGCCTTGCACATATTCCATCACCACATAGGGCTGTTCGGCGATCGATTTGACGGCAATAGTTTTGGGCACATGCACGCCCGACAGGCGCGGCAAAATCATGGCTTCCATTTCAAAGCCAACGATGATGGTTGCATCTTCACCATCAAGAATAGTCGGCACTTTCATCACAATGGGAATATCCATGCCGGGCTTGGTCACGCGCCAAAGCGAGGCCATGCCGCCTGCATGAATTTTCTCGCCGATGATGAAACCGTCGAGAACAGATCCCGGCTGAAGTTGCTGGCGTGCCGCCATTGCCTAGCGCCCGATATAGAGACGTGCCGCAAGAATTTGCGGCAGATGCGCCGCGTGAATCTTCCCCGCCGCGCTTTCAATGTCATAGGAAGCACGAAGATAGGTGAGCTCGTTTTGATCCGTATCAAAAATGCTCCAGCTTGCGGCCGGATTTTCATCACGAGGTTGGCCAACCGCACCTTGCACAGCCAGCCATTTGCGATTGCCTAAGAGCGGAATGGGGGTGCCAGCCTGTGGCTTGAAGTGAATGGCGGGCTTAAGCGGGGCCATGTGATAGAGCTGTGGGCGATGCACATGGCCGCAGAAAGTGAGCCGTTTCATGGTCGCGCGCAAAGAGCGCTCCGCGCTCTGGGCATCTGTAATATAGCGCCATTGGTCAGGCGCAGTGGCATCGGAATGGACATAGAGCCGATCCTCTTCTTCAAAAGAGGAACGCAGGCTCTTCAAAAAGTCGATCTGGTCTTTATCCAGCTCATCATGCGTCCAGAGAATGGCCTCCCGCGCATATTGGTTCATGCCCTCAATCGAGCCTGAAATGGCCGCTGCATCATGATTGCCCAGCAGCACCAAGGCGCCTTTTTGCGCATGAAGCTCCATGATTTTATCGACGACATAGACGGGATCTGCGCCATAGCCGACGAGATCACCCAGAATCACGAAACGATCCACGCGCTGACGCTCGGCCTGCGCGAGACAAGCATCCAAAGCTTCGCGATTGCCGTGAATATCCGACAGAAACCCAATCCGCATGGCTGTTCCGGCTCCTCCCCGGACCTTCTTCCTAAAGGTTTCGGGAGCCAGCTTCGATCTGACACAAAGGCGTAGTCAAGGCGCGCCTCTCATTGCGATCACAAGCAAAGCGAGGCGAGGAACAATCGAGTCTTTTCTGGATTGCCGCGTCGGACCTTTGGTCCTCCTCGCAATGACGGCTTGAGGGCTCAGAACAAATCGCCCTGCGAGGTCGAAGAGCCTTTGCGGGCAGGCTTTTTGGCGGGCGTGGCGGGCGCGCCGCCCTCGGCCACTGCACCCAACCGGCCATCGGCCAATTCCACTTCGAACCGCGCGCCCGCTGCAATTGCGGCCACGGAGCGCACGGGCTGGCCCGTCTCATCGCGCACCAGAGCAAAGCCGCGCGCCAGAACATTGTGATAGCCGAGCGAATTGAGAAGCTTGGCCGTGCTGCTGAGCGCTTCTGCACGGCGCTTCACAATTTG
>CAWUNF010000459.1:0-1813 GCA_963923195.1 uncultured Hyphomicrobiales bacterium
TGTGGCCAAACTGATCTGATCTTGAAAAAAGATCAGGGAGGGAATGATGGCCACAGCATTCAATCGACATCGCCGCAGCTTTCTTGCTGCGGCAAGTCTTGCAGCAGCAGGCGCGCCATTGGCTGGATCAAGCGCCACACCTGCACAAGCGAAATCACTTCCCCTGCGCAAAGATAATAATGCGCCTTTCTTGCATTTGCCGCCCGCTGAACAAGCACCGACAAAATCAGGCTTGATTGATATTCCCGGCGCGCAGCTTTTCTATTGGGATACGGGCGGCACGGGCGCACCTATTGTGCTCATGCATCCAGCCTCTGGCAGTGCGATGATCTGGGCCTATCAGCAACCTGTTTTTGCAAAAGCGGGTTATCGTGTGATTGCTTACTCGCGCCGCGGCTATGCGAAATCATCTGCTTTTGACAAAGCCAATCCCGGCAGCGGATCAGAAGATCTCGCCGCTTTTGCAAAAGCGCTCAATCTGCCGCGCTTCCATCTTGTCTCCTCGGCTGCGGGCGGATCCATTTCAATGGATTTTGCTCTTTCTTATCCTGAGAAATTGCTCTCGCTCACCATTTCCAGCAATTCAGCAGGCGTGCGTGAAGGCGAAATATTCAAAGCAGCCGAACGCTCCAAGCCACAAGGCTGGGATAAAATGCCCGTCGATTTCCGTGAGCTTGGACCATCCTATCGCGCGGTGAATGAACAAGGCACAAAGCTTTGGCTTGATCTCGAACACCATGCTTTGACCGGCACAGATTATCGACAAGTGCCTACACATCGCGTCAGCGATGCATCTCTCAAAAGTGTAAAAGTGCCAACCTTGCTGATTGCAGGCGCTGCTGATCTCATCACGCCGCCCTCCATCATGCGCTTGGTGCGCGATGCCATTCCTGGGGCGCAAATGGTGGTTGCAGAAGAAACCGGCCATTCGGTCTATTGGGAACGGCCAGATCTGTTCAACAGCGCCATTCTGGAATTTTTGGCACGTCTGCCAAAAGCCAAATAAGCACGCGGCCGCACGCCTTGACTCTCCCCGCTTCAAATGATGACTTGCGGGCATAAAAACAGCACCAAAGGTGCCGCAAGCGGGGAGGATTCACATGAGCCAAGACAGAGGTCTATTCACCCGGCGTCAAGCGCTCGCGGCCACAGCAGGCGGGCTTGCAGGGCTCACCAGCAGCAGAGCCTTTGCTAATGTCGAGCCTTTCTACAAAGGCAAGACGCTTGATCTGATCATTGGCTACCCACCGGGCGGCAGCAATAATCTCTATGCACGCGTGCTGGCCAATCACCTTGGCAAATATATTCCCGGCAATCCCGGCATTGTTGTGCGCAATATGCCGGGCGCTGGCAGCGTGACGGCCGCTGCTTTTGTTGCCAATTCCGCACCACGCGATGGCACAGTTTTGGCTCTCGCCTCGCCCACTCTGCCGCTCGAAGAACGGCTGACACCGCCGGGCGGTGGCCAACGTTTCAAATCATCTGAATTTTCTTGGATCGGACGCATCAACACGCTGGTGAATGTTATTTTCACGCGCGGCGCTTCCATCAAAACATTTGACGATGCGTTCAAAACCTCTGTGCGCCTATCAGCCACTGGCGCGGGCTCTGCCATTACAGTTTACCCCAATGCGACCAACACCATTCTCGGCACGAAATTCGACATTGTGCGCGGCTATTCTGGCTCGATGGAAGGCATGTTGGCGGTGGAGCGCGCTGAAGTCGATGGCCATTGCACCGGTTGGGACACGTTGAAGACGAGCCACCCGCAATGGATTGACGACAAGAGCGTCAACATCCTCACGCAATTTGC
>CAWUNF010000460.1:0-1810 GCA_963923195.1 uncultured Hyphomicrobiales bacterium
GGTGATCAGGCCGACCCGATTTTTTCCAGACTTCAGATGGAAGCGGAAGAGGCGGTGGGCCGCGAGCCGGAAATGGCTGGCTTCATCCGACCAGCCATTCTCAACATGCATTCGCTGGAAGAAATTGTGGCTGATCGCGTGGCCGCGCGTCTCGACCATGCGGCTGTGCCGGGTGCTTTGATCCGCGCCCATTACATGGAAGCTGTCTCAGAAGATAAAAGTCTGGGTGAGGCTTTTCGCGCTGACATTTTGGCGGTGGCAGATCGCGATCCCGCTTGCATGCGTCTCATCGAGCCCGTGCTTTATTTCAAAGGCTTCCATGCGTTGCAGACGCATCGTCTGGCGCATTTCATGTGGAACCGTGGCCGCAAGGATTTCGCGCTTTATCTGCAAGCGCGTTCAAGCGAAGTGTTCCAGACGGATATTCACCCCGCGGCCAAAATCGGCAAGGGCATTTTCTTGGATCATGCGACGGGCCTTGTGGTGGGCTCGACCGCTGTGATTGAAGATGATGTGTCGATTTTGCAGGATGTGACTTTGGGCGGGACGGGCAAAGAGCGCGGCGACCGCCACCCCAAAATTCGCTGGGGCGTGTTGATTGGCGCGGGCGCGAAAATTCTCGGCAATATTGAAGTGGGCCATTGCGCCCGCGTGGCGGCGGGCTCTGTGGTCCTCTCATCTGTTCCGCATAATAAAACGGTGGCGGGCGTGCCCGCGCGCGTCGTGGGCGAAGCAGGCTGCGCGGAGCCTGCACGCTCAATGGATCAAATCCTCGCTGAAAAGCTGGATGGCTAAAGACGCCGTCTTGCAGGCGGGTTTGTTTTTTGGGACAAGGCGCCCAAGCTCAAAGAGTAAAAGGACAGGACGAGGACATGCCTCTGGAGAAGACCGAACTTCGCAAGTTGCAGGAATTTTTGCGCCACTCCTTTGGCAATGAATCGCTCCGCGTAGCTCTCAATCCCAAAAATGTTGAAGCCGCTGATGTGCATTTCGGCGAGCGTCGCATTGGCGGCATTGATGTTGACGATGAAGACGGTGATCGCTCTTTCTCGTTCGAAATGAAAATCCCAGTTGGTCGCGAGACAATCCAAGAATATCTGCGGATGCTCTTTGAGAATGACAAGCTCACGATTATGGCGCGTGCTCGCAAAACGGATTCGGTTGAGCTCAATCACGGCGAAGATTTTTTGGGCGTGATTTCAGCCGATGATCCCAAGGGCAAAAGCTTCACGCTGCAAATGGCGATCCTCGATTTCGATTTGGAAGAGTTTTGATCTTCGGAGCCTGACATGCCGATCTATGCTTTGGGCGATCTCAAGCCCGATCTTCCCGAAGACGGCCGCTATTGGGTGGCACCCGATGCCAATCTGATTGGCAAGGTGAAGCTTGGCGAAGATGTCGGCATTTGGTTTGGCGTCACCATGCGCGGCGACAATGAATGGATCACCATTGGTGCGCGCTCCAATGTGCAAGAAGGCACAGTCATGCACACTGACCCCGGCGCGCCGCTTGTGGTGGGCGAGGGGTGCACGATTGGTCACAAGGCCATTCTTCATGGCTGTGTGATTGGCGACAATTCGCTGGTGGGCATGGGCGCGACCATTTTGAACCATGTGAAGATCGGCAAAAATTGCCTCGTTGGCGCCAATGCTTTGGTGACGGAAGGCAAAGAATTTCCCGACAATTCGCTGATTGTCGGCGCGCCCGCGAAAGTGGTGCGCACTTTGGATGATGCAGCCATTGAGGCTTTGCGCCGGTCTGCTGATCGCTATGTCGCCAATTGGCAGCGTTTTGCCCGCGACATGAAAAA
>CAWUNF010000461.1:0-1807 GCA_963923195.1 uncultured Hyphomicrobiales bacterium
TGATGTCTGTTCCTTGATGCAGCAATTGAAAAAACGCGTGCTGGGAATTGGTGCCGGGCTCACCCCAAACAATCGGACCCGAAGGCTTCGTCAAAGCAGAGCCATCAAGCGCCACGCGTTTCCCATTTGATTCCATATCGAGTTGTTGCACATAGGCGGGAAAACGCGCGAGACGTTGATCATAGGGAACCAAAGCGCGTGTCGGATAATTGCAAATTATGCGATGCCATATGCCCATGAGCCCGAAGAGCACGGGTAGATTTTGATCAAGCGGCGCATTCACGAAATGCTCATCAAGCGCGCCTGCACCATCGAGAAATTTTTTGAAATGTTCAGCGCCAATCGCGATGGCCAAGGGCAAACCGATGGATGACCAGATCGAATAGCGTCCGCCAACCCAATCCCAGAAGCCAGTGATCCGATCATCGCGCACAGGAAAATCGGCAGCTTTGTCGAGCGCCGTTGTCACCGCCATGAAATGATCAGCGACCGCATGATCACCCAAGCGCTCTGCAATGAAGCGCCGCGCCGAATGGGCATTTGTCATTGTCTCAATCGTCGTAAACGTTTTTGACGCGATGATGAACAGCGTTGTTGCGGGATCAAGATCGATCAATGTATCGGCTAGATGCGCGCCGTCAACATTGGAGACAAAATGCACACGCGGGCCATCATGCCATGGTGCAAGTGCTACGGTTGCCATTGCGGGGCCAAGGTCCGAGCCGCCAATGCCGAGATTGACAACATCAGTAAAGGCGCGGCCGGTTGATCCTGATATTTTTCCACTGCGGACACCTTCGGCAAGTGCAAACATTTTTTCGCGCTCGGCGATGATATCCCTCATGATGTCATGGTCATCGAGCATAAGGGGAGTCTGATCGCGTCGGCGCAGAGCCGTATGGAGAACCGCGCGATTTTCAGTTTTATTGATGCGGTCACCACGAAACATCGCATCGCGTTTTGCTTCGAGTTCAATTGCGCGGGCTAATTCAAGAAGAAGGGCTAGTGATTTTTCATCAATCGCACTCTTCGAGAAATCGAGAAGCATGCCATTGTGATTCCGCGAGAACGCCGCAAAGCGATTTTGATCAGCTTTGAATCGATCTTTGATCGGGTGCGTCTTTGCGGCCTGCCAATATGTTGAAAGCTGGTCGAAAATCTTATCTACGTGCATGGTCATCACAGAGCGTTCCACCTCGAAGTCAGGCCGTGACCATAAACCGGCTGCCACTCTGGGCAAAGCGGGGTTGCGGGCGATCCCCTTGATCTTTCGGCATAATCGGGGCTCACTTTCACAAAGTTGGTTGAGTGAAAAGGGGCTTGGGCCTGATGTCCTTGTCGATTGGACGCATTGAAGCGCGTTATGCCGCTCTGCCAGAGGGGTTTTTCGCGGCGCTTCCGCCAACCCCGGTCGCCGCTCCGCGTCTGATTGCGTTCAACGAATCACTTGCTTCTGAATTGGGCCTCTCGGTTGATGGGCTTTCACCAGACGCGCTTGCGCGGCTCTTTGCGGGAAATGATATTCCTGAGGGCGCGTTGCCGATTGCCGTCGCCTATGCCGGCCATCAATTTGGAAGCTTCGTGCCGCAGCTTGGTGATGGGCGCGCCATTCTCCTGGGCGAGATTCGTGATCAGTTGGGCCGTCTACGCGATATCGCTTTCAAAGGCTCCGGCCGCACACCCTATTCGCGCGGGGGTGATGGGCGGGCGGCACTTGGTCCCGTCTTGCGTGAATATATTGTGAGCGAAGCCATGCATGCGTTGGGCGTGCCGACGACGCGCGCGCTTGCGGCCGTTTTAACGGGCG
>CAWUNF010000462.1:0-1795 GCA_963923195.1 uncultured Hyphomicrobiales bacterium
CTTTCTCGCTTTTGATTGTTCTGCTCGCTCAGATCAGGAGCGCGATGATGCCATTACACGTCTTGCGCAATCGCTTCATTGGGCATCCGGTTGCGCGACTAGCAACTATTATGGGAGAGCTGGCGCGCGGCGCGCATGGGGTGACAATTCCAGATGTGAATCATCATGATGAAATTGGTGATATGCTGCGTCATTTCCGTACGCAGCGCGCAGATGGTACGGGCGATGTTTCAGGCCTTGCAGCCTAAATCATCTGCACTGAGCCAAAAGACTTCGCCTGAGCTTTCTTCTGTATCGAGCCAGAGGAAAGGCAAATCGGGAAATTCCGCTTCGAGAATTTCGCGATCTTCGCCAATCTCACAAAGTAGGCCGCCGCCCGGATTCAAATGTTTCCCGGCATCGGCCAAAATGCGGCGTGTGATATCAAGCCCATCCTCGCCAGAGCCCAGAGCCATTTCCGGCTCATGCGCATATTCAGGCGGAAGCGCGCTCATCACTTGCGCGCTGACATAGGGCGGATTGGTGATGATGAGATCATAGCGATTGCCCGTGAGCGGTCCAAAAAGATCGCCTTCAATGAGGCCGATGCGATCTTCCATTCCGCTTTCGCTCACATTGATGCGCGCGACATCCAATGCATCGGGCGAGAGATCTACCGCATCAATCATCGCATGGGGAAAATGTTGCGCCATGAGAATGGCCAGACAGCCTGAGCCTGTGCATAGATCCAGCGCTGAAGAAACGCTCTCAGCCTCAATCAATTGATGACCATCGGCACCGTTAAAGAGGCCGGAGCGCAATAATTCACCAATGAAAGACCGCGGTACAATCACTCGTTCATCGACGTAAAAAGGCACGCCACCCACATAGGCTTTGTTCAGCAAATAAGAGGCGGGCTTGCGTGTGGTGATACGCGCGAGAATAAGCTCAGCCAAAAGCTTGCGCTCTTGCGGCAAGAGGCGTGCATCCAAAAAAGGATCGAGCCGATCAATCGGCAAAGACAAGCCTTCCAAAACAATGAAAGCGGCTTCATCCAGCGCATCTGTTGTGCCGTGGCCGAAAACGAGTTCATGCGCGCGAAAAGCGCTGGTGGCGTAGCGCAGAAAATCACGCAGAGTCGCGAGTTCCGCCGCAAGATGTGCAGCATCGGGAAGGGGCTCGGGCTTCATGGGTTCTGGCTCCGCAGGGGCATTTTCAAGGGTTTAGCTTGCAGGCTGCGATCTGTCGAGGCGCGGGCTGGCTTCAGCGCCATGATCCTGCCATCCTGCACCCGATTCGTTTGATTTTTTCTTTTGTCGATTTTTAGGTGATGCATGAGTGATAACCCGGTCAAGCCGGAAGTGGCCGATTTAGCGGCCGCTGTGCAAGTGGCAGATCGCGAACAATCGGAAGGCCGTTTTGAAAATGCGGTCGCCATTTACAAAGTCGTTTTGGGGCAGATCCCCGCCTATGTCGATGGCCGTGCGAAAATGGCGCGGGCGCTTTTTTGTCTGCGTCGGTGGCAAGAAGCTTGGGACATGTTCGACATTCGCTTTCGTTTGATGGATGTGCCCCCGCAAGTGAATGGGCGCCATCGCAATGGCGCACCGCGCCCCATTCCGCGCACGTCTAAACCACCCTTGCCCAAAAGACTTCTTGTTATGTCGGAACAGGGCATGGGGGATACGATTCAATTTGCGCGTTTTCTGCCGCGCCTCGTAGACGCAGGCATTGATGTGCAAGTCGTCGTGCCGCAGCGTTTGTTTGGTCTTTTGCGCACATTGGATCCCTCGCCCCCTCTTCTGGCAGGTGAAAT
>CAWUNF010000463.1:0-1795 GCA_963923195.1 uncultured Hyphomicrobiales bacterium
CCCATTGCCATGCGCGGCCTTTTAGGTGAATGCGATGGTGGTGTGATTGTCGCAGCTATGGCGGAACGTCTCCCTGCAAATATTATTGCTCATGTAAGCACGGCCCTCGACACAGGCGCTTTGCATGTTGAGCGTGAAGGTCTCCATGCCCATGTTGCGGCGCGTTTCGCGCTTGTGGCGCTGGATGAAGGCGAAGAGGATGAAGCGCTCGCTCCCGCTTTATGTGATCGGCTCGCCTTTCATATTGGTGAGCCGGATGAAGAGCCGCTGGCTGAGCGGCGCGATATAGAACAAGCGCGCAAACTTTTGCCCCGTGTGCATCTTGAGCCTGCGCAAATGGAAGAGCTTGTTACAGTGGCAAGCGCCTTTGGCATTGGTTCGCCGCGTGCCTGTCTCTTTGCTCTGCGCGCGGCACGCGCCAGTGCGGCACTGACCGGCCGCGACATTGTGAATGCCAACGATCTGCAATTGGCCGCGCGCCTCATTTTTGCGCCACGCGCGACGCAATTGCCCGCACCTCCCGAGCAGCCGGAAGAGCAAACGCCGCCCGAGCCGCAAGACGAGCGCGCCTCTGATGAGACACCGCCCGACGAGCAAGAGACAAATATGCCAGAGCCCGGCGCTGAAAGCATGGTGGATGCGGTGCGCGCGGCCCTTCCCGCTGATCTCTTGCGCAAGCTTGTGGCAGGAGTTCCCGCACGTCGCGGGCCGCAACATGGTGGCAGTGGATTAGAGCGGCGCACTTTGCGGCGCGGCCGTCCAGCCGGATCGCGCGCCGGTGATCTAGCTGGCGGCGCGCGTCTCGCGCTGCTCGACACATTGCGTGCAGCGGCGCCCAAACAAATTTTGCGTCGTAAACTTTTGCCGCAAGGGGCGAGCCATCCCCCGCTGCTCTTGCGCAAAGAAGATTTGCGCATCAAGCGGCTGATTGAGCGCACACGTGTTGCCACCATTTTCGTGGTGGATGCTTCGGGCTCGCAAGCTTTGCATCGTCTGGGCGAAGCCAAAGGCGCCGTGCAAATGTTGCTCGCAGAATGCTATGTGCGCCGGGATGAGGCAGCGCTCATTGCCTTTCGTGGCAAAGAGGCGCGCTTGCTTCTTCCGCCCACTCGATCACTCGCGCGCGTGCGCCGTGAACTCGCGCAATTGCCGGGCGGCGGCGGCACGCCACTCGCACGCGGCATTGCGCTTGCCTCCAATATGGCGGATGCCATTCGCCGCAAAGGTGACACACCTGTGCTTGTTTTTTTCACCGATGGTCAGGCGAATATCACATCAGATGGTGTGGGGGATCGCGCCAAAGCAGAGAGTGATGCGGCAGAAGCCGCCAAACATTTGCGCGCCAGCGGCACGCGTTGCTTGCTGATTGACACATCTCCGCGCCCGCAACCGCGTGCACGCAAATTGGCGGAAGATTTGGGTGCGCGCTATCTGCCCCTGCCCGCAGCGCAAGCGCAGAAACTCTCCGCCGCCGTCAAAGCGGAATTGCCGCGTTAGAGCATTTTGCAATGAAGTGAACACGGGTTCATTGAAACAAAATGCGTCAAAAATTATGCTTTTTTCCAAAAGCGGATGAGATCAAAGAGATGCGCAAGGCCAGAGGCCGCCAGCATCAAAAGCATGATCTCCGGCTCGCCACGCAAGCCCGCACTCATCGCCAGAAGCAGACACAATCCAGCAGAGAGATGCAGCGCAATATCAAAGGGGCGCGGTCCGCGCCCCTTTTTATGTCGCCACCATGAAAGGGCGATCATTTCAATGACAACCAGAGCGGCAATGGCTTCAGGAAAAAATG
>CAWUNF010000464.1:0-1782 GCA_963923195.1 uncultured Hyphomicrobiales bacterium
GCATCAGCCACTTCCGCTTTGTGCCCCACTTTGATGAAAGGCACATCCTGCTGCTGCAAATAGGCATAGATACGCACGCGCGTATTGTCCGAGATGGTCAACAAAGGTTGCGCGCTGACCGCATTGGTCTGCGCATTGGTGACAAGTGCACCGGGATCAACAAAGCGCGCCGTGATACGCCCTTCGAGCGGCGAACGGATGGTCTGGTAAGCGCGCGTGGCTGCCAGACCCGCCACATTGCTTTCCGCCACCATGAAATCGGTCTCAGCCTGCAACATGGCAACTTGTGTCGTGGAGCCGCGATCAAACAGACCGCGCAGACGCTCCAAATTGCGCTTCTTCTGCACCAGATCATTGGAAGCAGCCGCAAATTGCTGTTCCAATTCAGGGCTGTCGAGTTCAGCAAGCAATTGGCCCGCCGTGACCTTATCGCCCTTATCGACATAAATGTTTTTCAGATAGGCCGAGATCTTCGCATAAAGCGTCACGCTAGAGGCCGAGCGCACATCGCCGAGCAATTTAATTGTGCGTGATTTGGGGCCAGCAGAGGCCTCAATCATTTCGACGCGCGGCCCAAGCTCAGCCACTTTGGCTTGCGCCGAGCGCATGTTTTCAACACGGTTGCTTTCGCCTGCATAATGACGCCAGACAAAAATAACTGCCGCAAGCAGGAAGACACCGCCAGCGATCCGCGCGATTTGTGATTTGTTTTGCGGGATCTCAACCATCAACAACCCCTTCGGCCATCATTTCATCGTTAAATTTCTGATCAAGCTTTTGTAGCTGCGGCATGTCTTTGCGCAGCAATGTGTAGAAGATCGGCACCAAGAAAAGCGTGGCAAATGTCGCAACCGACAAGCCGCCAATCACCGCGCGACCCAAGGGTGCATTTTGCTCACCCGCTTCACCAAGCCCCAAAGCCATCGGGATCATGCCGATGATCATGGCGAGCGCCGTCATCATAATCGGGCGCAGACGCGTGGAGGCGGATTCAATCACCGCTTGGAACGGTGTGAGCGAGGGATTGCGCGTGCGCAGATCATTGGCGAAGGAGACGACAAGGATCGAATTCGACACGCAAATGCCAACCGTCATGATCGAGCCCATCAGCGAGACGACATTGATTGTCGTGCCGCTGGCCGCCAGCATCCAGATGATGCCGATCAATGCGCCGGGCACCGCCATCATAATGATGAAAGGATCAATCCATGATTGGAACAAAACAACCAGCACGGCATAGACCAAGAAGATCGCCAAAACGAGACCGAAGGCGAGCATTTTAAAGCTCTTCTCCATCACCTCATTTTGTCCGCGCAGATAAATCTTGGTTTGCGAGGGCAAATCTTTCTGCACATCCGCAATGGCCTTTTTGATTTCTGCCGCCGTCGAGCCAAGATCACGGCCTTCCACATTGGCCGCCACATCAATCACGCGTTGGATCGTGTAATGATTGATCGCATTCATCGCCGAGCCCGGCGAGACGGAGGCAATATCGCCCAAACGCGTCACAGGTGCGGAGGGAAGCGTTGTTGGCGTCACGGCTTGTGGCGTGGGGATCAGCGAGGTGGGCGCGGGCTGCGCGGGGAAAGACAAAATGTCTTGCACCGTTTCCAAGCGATCAATCGGCGTATTGACGACGACGGAATAATTCACGCCATTTTGCGGATTGAGGAAATAAGTCGGGCTAATCGACGATGAGCCTGACAAAGAGGCGAGCATATTATTCGCCACATCACGCTGCGACACGCCCAAACGCACCGCGCGCTGACGATCCACCTCAAT
>CAWUNF010000465.1:0-1776 GCA_963923195.1 uncultured Hyphomicrobiales bacterium
CAGTGCCGTCTTTCGGCGCTGTATTATAAATTTGATTGGCCATTGCCACAGAGCCGGCCCCCAACTGGTTCTGCACGATAATATTAACGCCTTGGGCCAAATGCGTGGCGTAATAGCGCGCAAAGAGCCGCGCATTCACATCATAGCCAGAACCCGCAGCCGAGCCGACAATCAGGCGCAATTGCTTGTCATGGAAGAAGGCCGCCTCATCTGCGGCCACAGCCGGCAGCGTGAGTGACACAAGAGAGCTGCAAAGCGCCAAAGCGCGCGCGGAATGCCCCATAACATCCTCCCAAGATGCGGGCTCTTTTCTGGCCCGTCATTTCGAAACCATAGCAAATCAAGAGACGTTGGAAAGCTCAACTTGGGCGCAGCGTGGCGAAAACCCGCCCCGGCGGGCGCTTTGTCCCCGCCCAACCGATCTGGCGCAGGCTTTCAAAAATCACCGCCTGATTGCTGGTGATCATGGGCACGCCGAGCTGCTTTTCAACCGCCTCCACAATGGCAATGCCACGCACATTGGCGCAGGAGAGAAACGTCGCTTGCGCGCCGCTGGCCTTGGTCTCCATCATGCGCTCCCGCCACGTCTCAGCTGGCGTGGCGCAATAGG
The DNA here is from genome assembly GCA_963923195.1 of uncultured Hyphomicrobiales bacterium. Classification (GTDB taxonomy): domain Bacteria; phylum Pseudomonadota; class Alphaproteobacteria; order Rhizobiales; family Beijerinckiaceae; genus Terripilifer. The sequence continues at coordinate 611 of CAWUNF010000465.1, forward strand.
CATCACTGCCCCCCAGAGCCCAACCCTTGGCATAGGGCACATGCAGGCCGCGCTCTTCTAAAAAATGCACTTCATGCGCCGTGACTTTTTCATCATAAGGCGTAACAAGCGAGACAGACGTGGCCTGTAAAGCACGCAAAGCTTCCATAATGGCGGTTGATGTTGTCGCCATATGCGGCGCGCCCGCTTTTTTGATCGTCTCAAGCAGACGCGCCTCGCCATCCGGTCCTTCGGACATGGAATTGGCCGTGCAATGAAAGACGATCACATCGCATTTTGCATCAGCCAAAGCGGCAGCGGCGGCTTCCACGTCCGGCAAAAGATCACCGATGGATTTGCGGTTCGCACCCGTCATGCGCAGGCGCGTGATATGAGGCACAACATCCTCAGGGAAGAAGCGCACCATTTCCTGCTCGACCATGCGGTTCGATGACGGAATGATGAGGCCGACACGGGCCACCATAGAATCCTCCCAAAAGTTCTTTTGCCCCATGCTAGGGCGCAGGCGCGACATCCGCAACTTTGGGGGCGGTTTGACGCCCCCGCTCCCGCAGATTAGCCTTCCCGTGAGAGTGAGCATCGGCGCCAAAGACCAGATGCCATAAGGGAGGGGAATATGCGCAAGGCCTTTGCTGTGGTCGGGCTTGCATCAGCCTTGATGTTGGGCGCAGCCTCTATGAGCCGCGCGGCTGACCCAATAGCCGATTTCTACACGGGCAAAACCATCACACATATTGTGGGTGCGGGCGCTGGCGGGGCTTATGATCTCGTCTCGCGTGCTGTTGTCGCGCATATGGGCAAATATATTCCCGGCAAACCCAATTTCGTTGTCTCGAATATGGCAGGCGCCTCTAGCCTGACCATGATGAATTATCTTGCCAATGCCGCCAAGAAAGACGGCACATATATGGGCATGACCAATCCCAATATTGCGCTCGAAGGTCCGCTGAAAATGCTCTCTAAGGGCGGCGGCAAGGCCATGTTTGATGTCAACAAGCTGCAATGGATTGGCTCACCCTTGCAGCAACCGCATGTGCTTTGGGTCTGGCACACCGCGCCGGCCAAGACTTTTGATGATTTGCGCACCCATAAAATCATTCTCGCATCCACTGCAGTGGGTGGCGATAATTACACCCTGCCCCTCATTCTCTCGCGTCTCATGGGTG
>CAWUNF010000466.1:0-1773 GCA_963923195.1 uncultured Hyphomicrobiales bacterium
ATGCGCAAAAGCGGATCGTGAGCTGGCATCATCGTGTCGTGGCTGAAAGCGTGGTCGCTTTCACCTCACCGCCTGCGCGTTTTGAAGCCATTGGCGGCAAGGATCATATTTTGATGAAGGGCTCGCCCGTCATCCCTTATGACATTGCCAATAAACGCGCCGAATATGTGCGCCAGCAACATGGCATTCGCTTGTCGCCGTGGCGTGGTGTGGGTGTCGGGCACAATCTGCCAGCCATTGAAGGCTTTGTTGATGAGATTGCGCGCGAGGTCGGTAAAGATCCGCTCGATCTGCGCCTCGAACTCACGGCCAAAAATCCGCGCGCCAATCATTTGTTGAAAGTCGTGGCGGATATGTCGGATTGGCGGCGCAAGCGGAGCGACACGGCTCTTGGCATTGCGCTGGAAGAGAAAGACGATACGCTGGTTGCAGGCGTTGCAGAAATTGCACTTGATCGGCGCACGGGTCTGATCAAGGTTTTGAATGTCTGGGCCGCGATTGATTGCGGCATTTGCGTCCAGCCTCTCAATACAATCACGCAAATTGAAGGCGGCATTCTCTACGGGCTTGGCCATATTTTGCGGGAAGAAATCACCCATATTGATGGCCGCGTGCAGCAATCTAATTTCTCGGATTATCAAGTCACGCGGATGGAGGATATTCCAAACGTTCAGGTGAAAGTTGTCTCAACCGACAATAAGCCGACGGGCGTGGGGGAAGACGGTGTCCCGCTGGCTGGCGCCACAATCGGCAATGCCTTTTATGCACTCACCGGCACGCGTTTGCGTGAATTGCCGATGACGCCCGCGCGCGTGTTGAAAGCATTGGAAGTGACGCGGACTTGATCGGTCGGCCTGTTTGCATGAAGAGGGGTGGCTTTTCAGCCGCCCCTTTTCTTTGCTGCCTTTTGCTCACCGCTTGCTCCAGATCAATGTTGCCAGGCAAAAGGCGAGTAACTCTCCGAACACATGTATGGAGGGCGATCCGATGCATTCGACCAGCTTCAAAAACTTCACTCTTGCCTTTCGTTTGCTGATGGCATGGACCTTCCTTTATGCGGCCTCGCATCAGGTCTGGAATGACAAATTCAGCGTTGCGAAATTCTTGGGCAGCACAAAAACATTTCACGACATCTATGCGCCGCTGACAGCGCCCGCGCTTGATCCGTTCCTGACCTTTCTGGTGAGCTACGCACATCTTGCCATCGGCCTGTCGCTGCTGGTCGGCCTGCTGGTGCGGGTGAGCTCAATTGCGGGCCTCTTTCTGCTGCTCATGTATTGGACGGCGCATATGGAATGGCCCTATATCGAGAACCACAATAATTTCATCGTTGATTATCACATTGTCTATGCGACCGTGTGCCTGTTCCTCTTCTGCGCCAATGCCGGCCATGTGCTGGGCCTCGACAAGCTTGCTGCTTCCATGCCATTCGTTCGGGAGAATAATTTGCTGAAGAGACTTGTAGGCTGACAGATGAGCGAAGAGACCACACGCGATAGCAACGGCACCATCCTCAACGAGGGTGATGCCGTTACACTGATCAAGGATTTGAAAGTGAAGGGCACGTCCGTAACGCTGAAGCGCGGCACGCTCGTCAAAAATATTCGTCTCACCGATGATCCGCGCGAGATCGAATGCAATGCGGAAAAGGTGAAAGGCCTCGTGCTCAAGACCGAGTTTCTGAAAAAAGCTTAAAGCCTTCGCAATGAGGGAGCTATTTTGGCAATTGGAGTTTCGGGCGCCAAATGCCGAGCGCTGTTTGGGCAGCGGAAA
>CAWUNF010000467.1:0-1772 GCA_963923195.1 uncultured Hyphomicrobiales bacterium
GAATTGCCGACAGAAGGCAGTGAAGATGGTCAGGCCTTCCGCGATCTGAAGATGGAAGAAGAAATCCATAAGCTCACGCAGCAGCTTGGTGTTGGCGCGCAGTTTGGCGGCAAATATTTCTGTCATGATGTGCGTGTCATTCGTCTGCCGCGTCATGGCGCCTCTCTGCCGATTGGTTTGGGCGTGTCCTGCTCGGCGGATCGTCAAGCTGTTGGCAAGATCACCAAAGACGGCGTGTTCTTGGAAGAGCTGGAACATAATCCAGCAAAATATCTGCCTGAAGTGGATGGCTCTGCGCTTGGCGGCGATGTCGTCAAAATCGATCTCAACCGTCCGATGAAGGATATTCTCGCGACCCTGTCGCAATATCCCATCAAGACGCGTCTTTCGCTGACAGGCACGATTATCGTCGCGCGCGATCTGGCGCATGCGAAATTGCGTGAGCGTTTGGATTCAGGCAAAGGCTTGCCAGATTATTTCAAGAACCACCCCGTTTATTATGCAGGCCCCGCAAAAACGCCGGAAGGCTTTGCCTCGGGTTCATTTGGGCCGACAACAGCGGGTCGTATGGATTCTTTCGTGGATCAATTCCAAGCCGCTGGCGGCTCAATGGTGATGCTCGCTAAGGGCAATCGCTCGAAAGAGGTACGTGAAGCTTGCGCTAAGCACGGCGGCTTCTATCTGGGCTCGATTGGTGGTCCCGCCGCACGCCTTGCGCAGGATTGCATCAAAAAGGTCGAAGTTTTGGAATATCCAGAACTCGGCATGGAAGCGATCTGGAAGATTGAAGTTGAAGATTTCCCGGCCTTCATCGTCATTGATGATAAGGGCAATGACTTCTTCAAGGAGCTCAATCTCGGCTGATGATCAGCCAAGAAGCCAAGGAAGTAGGATTGGCACAAGAATGGGCGTCAGCATGGCATTGAGCCCCATGCCGATGCCCGCAAATGTTCCGGCCATCATATCAACTTGAAAGGCGCGCGCGGTGCCAATGCCGTGCGCGGCCACGCCGACTGCAAAGCCACGCGCGCGCATGTCGCGCACACCTACGCTGTTCATCAGCGGCGTGACGATAATTGACCCAATCACACCTGTAATGATGACGAGCACAGCCGCAAGAGAGGCATCGCCGCCTGCGCGCTCGGCCACACCCATCGCCACAGCGCCCGTGACAGATTTCGGTGCGAGCGAGATCAAAACTTGTGTTGGCACGCCAAGCGCTTTGGCAATGCTCACCGCCGCCACCATTGCGACAATGGCTCCGATGATGAGTGCGCCTGCCATTGGCACAATCGCGCGCATAACAGTGCGGCGATGGCCATAGAGCGGAATGGCAAGCGCAACGGTTGCTGGCCCCAGCATGAAATGCACGAATTGCGCGCCTTCGAAATAAGTTCGATAGGGCGTGCTCGTCATCGATAGAATAAGACCAATCAGGCAGACGGAAATGAGCACGGGATTGGCGAGCGGATTGCGATTGAGCCTGGCTGAAAAGCGATCAGCTAAAACATAGGCAAAGATCGTCACGGTGAGCCAGAGCAATGGTGTGCGTGACAGATAGACCCAAAGCGCGAAATCCGAACCACTCATTCGCGCTCTCCCATGAGACGTGCAATGAGACGGAAGGCGGCCACACCCGCCAAGAGCGCAATGGCTGTTGAGAGAAAAAGCGCGACGAAAAGCGCAATTCCATGCTGCACGACGAGATCAAGTCGCTGCACAACGCCAACGCCTGCTGGAATGAACATGAGTGAGAGATGTGAGAGCAGGCC
>CAWUNF010000468.1:0-1765 GCA_963923195.1 uncultured Hyphomicrobiales bacterium
AATGCAGGCGCCATGCATTCGCGCCTCATCGTCATTCTGAATGACAATGACATGTCGATTGCGCCACCTGTGGGCGCCATGTCGGCCTATCTCGCCAAACTCAGTGCGACCCGCACTTATTTGAAGCTGCGCGATATTGGCAAACAACTCACACGCCAATTGCCAGAAAAAATCGACCGCGCCATTACGCGTGCGGTGGAACATGCACGCGGCTATGTGACCGGCGGCACTTTGTTTGAAGAGCTTGGCTTTTATTATGTCGGGCCGATTGACGGACATAATCTCGACCAGCTTTTGCCTGTGTTGAAAAATGTGCGCGATACGGATGTCGGCGGCCCTGTGCTGATCCATGTCATCACGCAAAAGGGCAAGGGCTATGAGCCTGCTGAAAATGCCGAAGATAAATATCATGGCGTCAACACATTTGATGTGGTGACGGGTACGCAGGCTAAGCCCAAGGCCAATGCGCCCTCTTACACACGTGTCTTTGCCGATGCTTTGATCAAAGCGGCGCGGGAAGATGAGAAGATTGTCGCTGTCACAGCCGCTATGCCGTCCGGCACGGGTCTTGATTTCTTCGGGGATGAATTCCCCAAACGCACTTTTGATGTCGGCATTGCTGAACAACATGCAGTGACATTTGCTGCTGGTCTGGCGACCGAAGGCTATAAGCCTTTCTGCGCCATTTATTCGACCTTCTTGCAGCGCGCCTATGATCAGGTGATGCATGATGTGTCGCTGCAAAAACTGCCGGTGCGCTTTGCCATTGATCGCGCAGGTCTTGTGGGCGCAGATGGTGCGACCCATGCAGGCTCTTTCGACATTGCCTATCTCGGCGTGCTGCCGGACATGACCATTATGGCGGCGGCGGACGAAGCCGAACTCGTCCATATGGTCGCAACGGCCGCTGCTTATAATGAAGGCCCCATTGCTTTCCGCTATCCGCGTGGTGAAGGTGTCGGCGTTGAATTGCCAACCTTTGGCGATGTGTTGAAAATCGGCAAAGGCCGCGTGATGCGCGAAGGAACGAGTGTCGCGATCCTCTCGCTCGGCACACGTTTGGCTGAAGCTTTGAAAGCGGCCGATCAACTTGGCGCTTATGGTCTTTCAACAACGGTGGCTGATGCACGCTTTGCCAAGCCTTTGGATCGCGATCTGGTTCGACAACTTGCGGCAAACCACGAAGTTCTGATCACGATTGAAGAAGGCTCAGTCGGTGGCTTTGGTTCATTCGTCATGCAAGCTTTGGCTGAAGATGGCGCACTGGATGGCGCTGGGCGCCGTGTGCCACTTAAATTCCGCGCAATGGTCTTGCCTGATCTTTATCAAGACCAAGACAAGCCAGATCGCCTCTATGCGCAAGCGGGCCTCGATGCAAAATCCATTGTCGCCAAAGTGCTCGCTGTGCTGGGTCGCGATGAAGACGCCGCCAAAGCGCTGATTGCGTGAAAACCACTTTCGTCATTGCGAGGAGGCCTGCCGGGCCAACGTGGCAATCCAGTTTCTTTTCTGGATTGCTTCGCTACGCTCGCAATGACGGTGGAGAGTTGGTCTCTTGAAAACCCGCGCTGATCTTCTGCTCGTGGAGCTTGGCCTCTTTGCCTCGCGCGCGAAAGCGCGTGAAGCGATTGAAGCGGGCCTCGTCATCGTCAATGGCGCGGTGATCAAAAAACCATCTGACATGGTTGCGCAGGATGCGCAGATTGATGTGCGCAAACCCTATCCTTGGGTTTCGCGCGGTGGCTTGAAACTCGAAGCAGGACTT
>CAWUNF010000469.1:0-1757 GCA_963923195.1 uncultured Hyphomicrobiales bacterium
TGGGGCCTGATTTCTGGCCCTATGGCGTTGAGCAAAACAGAGCAGCAATCGAGGCTTTGTGTCGCTATTCTTATGATCAAGGCCTATCGCCGCGTCAGGTGGGTGTTGAGGAGCTGTTTGCGCCTAATGTTTTGGCCAATAGTCGCTACAAACTCTAAGGGCGACGCAAAGATGCGGGTCTGCCGCACATGTTGATGAAATGAAAATGGGAGGGGGAAATGTCGATGAAGAAATGGGCTTCTGTCTGGGCCGTCACTTTCGTGACCTTGCCGATCCACATGGCCTCTGCCGCTGATGAGGTTGAGCAATTCTACAAAGACAAGCAGGTCAAGCTCATTAGTGCTTATGCGGCTGGTGGCAATTCCGCTCTCTATGGGGATGTGCTGCGCCGTCATATTGGTCGACATATTCCCGGCAATCCAATCGTCATCATTCAAAATATGCCGGGTGGTGCTGGTATAACGGCCACAAATTATATGGCCAAGCGCGCGCCGCGTGACGGAACCGAATTTGCGTTGGTGAGTCGCACAGCGCCTTTCGAACCGCTTTACGGCAATGACAAAGCGCTTTACTCAACGCAGGAATTGAGCTGGCTTGGCAGCGCTAATGTGGAAACCAGCGTTTGCATCGCCAATACGAATGCGCCGGTCGATTCCCTAAAAGCTGCGACAGAAAAAGAATTGATTGTCGGTGGATCTTCGCCCGATGCTTTGGATAGCGTTCTGCCCAATATCACCAATCGACTGTTGGGGACCAAGTTCAAAATTGTCGGCGGCTATCCGCTCAGCAGCGATATTATTTTGGCAATGGAACGCGGGGAAGTTTCAGGTTTCTGCGGCGTGTCTTGGGCATCTATCAATATGCGCTATGCCAATCTTCTGAAAGACAAGAAGATCAAGGTTCTCTTTCAATTTGCGCCAGAGCGTGCCAGCGATTTGAAAGATGTGCCTCTCATTCAAGAAGAGGCCAAGTCGAAAATTGACAGCCAAGTCTTTGACCTATTGCTGGCGCCTCAGCAAATGGGTCGCCCCTTCTTGACAGCGCCTGGCGTTCCGCCGGCGCGTTTGGCGGCACTCAGAAAAGCTTTTATGGATACGCTCAAAGATGCTGAATTCTTGGCTGAAGCGCAAAAAGCGGGCCTTGAAATTCAGCCCATTGGTGCTGAAGCGGTCGACAAGATTCTTGCGCGTGCTTATGCCTCCTCGCCCGAGGCTATCGAAAAGATGAAGCAATTGCTTGCTTACAAATAAGGGGATGATCATGGACCGCAACAATATGCGCGCCATTGAGTGGGATTGCACGCGATTGGTGAATGCTTTTTATGGCGCACTTGATGAGAAGCGTTATGAGGATATGGCCAATCTTTTTGCGCCAGATGGCATTTGGAATCGTCTAGGTGTTGATCTCAAAGGCCCGGCGCAAATTTTGGCAGCGATGACGTCGCGCGCCGATTGGTTGACAGCCCATCTTGTCACCAATGTGCGGGTCAATATTCTCTCTGAGACACGCGCTGAGACCGTTCAATATATCACGCTTTATCGGCATGAAGGCTGGAGTCCAGACAAGGGACCGGCTGAAGTGGTGCTGCCGCTCGGCGTTTTAAAGCATAATGATGAGCATATTTTGGTGAATGGCGAATGGAAAATCGCCAAGAAGACCAGCCGCGCGATCATGGTCGATCGTAATCGCGTGTCCAAATATGATAAGTGAGAAATAAAACATGCTGTCTAATTACTGTCTCTTATACACATCTCCGA
>CAWUNF010000470.1:0-1756 GCA_963923195.1 uncultured Hyphomicrobiales bacterium
AATAATGCCCGAATAATCTTCATCACTCGTGCGCGCACCCAGCACATCCATGCCGGGGCCAATGCGCCCATCGAAGAAGGGGATCATGCCGCCCGCGTGATGGGTAATGATTTCCAAATCAGGATGGCGATCGAAGAGACCATCGAAGACCAAACGCGACATGGCGATGGACGTGTCATAGGGCCAGCCAAAACACCACCACATTTCAAAGCGCGACTTTGATTCAGATGCATAATCAGACGAGGTTGCTGCTGTGCGCGTCGGATGCAGCCAGATGGGCTTTTTCAATTCAGCCATAGCGGCAAAGAAGGGACGGAAGCGCGGCTCATCCAGCGGATGACCACCAACGTGATTGTAAATCAACACGCCCTTGGCACCAAGCTGTGTGACCGCGCGCTTGGCCTCAGTGATCGCACCTTCCACATCGCCCAAATAGAGGGCCGCAGCAAAGCCAACAAAGCGATCGGGATATTTTTGGCAGAGCTCGGCCATTTCATCATTGGCAATGCGCGCAAGCTCGGGGCCTGTTGTCGCATCACCGATTTCTTCCAATGCCGGATTGGGCAGGCTGATGACTTGGCGATAATCAGGTACGCTATCCATGTCGCGGAAGCGTGCATCCAAGTCGGAGAGCGGCTTCACGGCGAGAAGGCGCGTGACAATATTGCCGAGTTTTGGGGCGAGCACGACCATGCGGTCAAGAAAAGAGCGCGGCGCTAGATGCGTGTAAAGATCGATAACCATCGCTACCTCTGTTTAGAAATTGACGCGGTCGCCGCCCTTCAAACCCAACACTTCGCGGGCTTCAGCAGGCGTTGCAATCTCGTGACCCAATTCTTCCATGATGCGGCGAATTTTTGCGACCTGCTCCGCATTGGAAGAGGCAAGCTTGCCACGGCCAATGAAGAGTGAATCTTCCAAGCCCACGCGCACATTGCCACCCATCATCGCAGCCTGTGTCGCAAATGGCATTTGGAAGCGACCCGCAGCCAGCACGGACCAGCGATATTCCTTGCCAAACAGCTTGTCGGCTGTGCGCTTCATGAACATGAGATTTTCAAGATCAGGCCCAATGCCGCCCAAGATTCCGAAAATCAATTGTAAGAAGACCGGCGGCTTGAACAGACCTGCATCCAAACAATAGGCGAGATTGTAGAGATGACCGACATCGTAGCATTCGTGCTCGAACTTCGTGCCATGACCCTCGCCCAGCAATTTATAGATGCGCTCAATATCACCGAAAGTGTTGCGGAAGATGAAATCCTTGGTGCCACGCAAATAAGGCTCTTCCCAAGGATGCTTCCAGCTCTTGTAACGATCAGCGAGCGGATGAATGGCGAAATTCATCGAGCCCATGTTGAGCGAGCACATTTCAGGCGAGGCCTGCAAAGGTGCGGCCAAACGCTCATCAACCGTCATATTGAGCCCACCGCCCGTGGTGATGTTCAACACCGCATCTGTTGCCTGCTTGATGCGCGGCAAAAATTCCATAAAGACTTTTGGGTCCGGCGTCGGCTTGCCGTCTTTCGGGTCGCGCGCATGCAAATGCAAAATCGAGGCACCCGCTTCTGCTGCAGCAATTGCCTGTTCGGCGATTTGATCGGGCGTAATCGGCAAAGCGTCCGACATGGTTGGCGTGTGAATGCCGCCCGTCACCGCGCAGGTGATAATGACTTTCTTGGACGGATCACTTTTCTTGGACGCGTCGGACATTTCAGTCTCCCTGACCGCGATCTGCGGCTAAAGCTTTTTTCAA
>CAWUNF010000471.1:0-1734 GCA_963923195.1 uncultured Hyphomicrobiales bacterium
TCATCTTCCGTGGCACGGCAGCCAATGCGCATCTGTGGTTCCCCGGCATTGTGCCACCCTTTGAAGACACTTTCGCCATTCGTCCCGCTTTGATGCGTCAAAAGAGCCGTGGTGAAGTGTTGCTGCGCTCATCTGATCCGCTGGAAAAGCCCGCGATCCATTATAATTTCCTCACCCATCCTGATGATCTCAAGACGATCATCAAGGGTACGCGCATGGCGCTTGATGTCGCCCATCAACCAGCGATGAATGAACATCGCGGCAAGCCTGCTGGCCCGCCTTTAGTGAAGGATGATGCAGATATTGAGGCTTGGTTCCGCAAGACGGCGATCACGGTTCACCATCCTTGCGGCACATGCCCGATTGGTCCGGTGCTTGATCCTGAATTGCGCGTGCATGGCATTCAGGGTCTGCGCGTGGCTGATGCGTCGGCCATGCCCAGCATCGTTGGCGCGCATATCAATGCCTGCGTGCTGATGATCGCCGAGCGCGCCGCAGACTTTATCCGCGGCGTGCCGAAACTGGCGCCTGCTGAAGGGGTGTAATTACCCCTTCAAAACTTTCGGGTGGTTGGTCTTCATTCCAAGTTCAAACAGGCTGCCACCCGAAGTCTTATGACTGAGTGCTTCGATCTGCTCCCAATTGGCGAGGATGCGTTCGAGTTGCTTGATGACCCGACACTTCGCGAGCCCTTTTGAAAGAAAAAAGCCGGTCAGTTTCGCTTGTCGAAAGGCGTGAAGCTCGGCATGTGTGCGGATGATACGACGATCAGCTGTAAAGACCAGCCATTGGCCATTCTGCCCCAATTCGCGCATCCAGTCTTGATCGGTTGTTGTTCGCGCAAAACGCTCCGCAAGCCATGTCACTTCGTGCTGGCCTTTGAACAATTCGCGTAAAGCCCGCGCCATGGCGGGCGAAAGATTGTGATCAAAAAAGATCTTCAAGCGGCCAAAAGCTCTTTCTCAAATTGCAGGGCGTCACGAACAGCTTGTGGGGTTACATCATAAAGCGCAGCGACGGCCTCTTCCGAGCCTTCTGCTTCATATGCCTGCGCTAAAGTGAGGGTTGGAATGCCAGCCACGGCGAGGATCGGCTGGCCAAAGGCACGAAGTGGATCAATCACGATGGATTTGCGGCCATGGAACGGACGCCAGCGAATGACGGTGCCGTCTTCGTTGAGATCCAGATCGAGAAAGCTCTCTGCGATCATTTGGCGGAAGGAAAGTTGCTTGCTCTTCAAATCCAAAATGGCATCTGCGTCCTTGTCGGCAGCTTCAAGAAAGATGGTTTGTCCATCCGTCTGGAATTTGCGCGTGGAGAGCGGGTGGTCATCACCGATGACATCGCTTGCATGTTTGAGACAGAGACGCAGAGCGCGCATGGAGAGGCCCGCATTCAAGAAGCGGGCGATCAATCTCAGTTCCATCAAATCGCGGAAGCCGAGTTCCAGATGTCGCTCGCGAATAGGCCATTGCGTGTTCCACAAGGGCGGATGGTGTTCATCCTTGTTCTGATAGCCGCCAAGCCAGCGGCGAATATTGCGCGCGTCGATCTTTAAAAGCCTCGCCGCTTCGGAAACGGAATAGCTTCCAATTCCCAAAGGCCTGGCGTTTTTATGCGGCGCGACGTGCTTTTGCATGAGCGCGATCTTACCAAAACCGCGCTCGTTTTTGAAGCTCACCCCTTCAAAGCCGCGCGGAATTTGTCGCGGCGTTCCTGGCGGTACATTTCATC
>CAWUNF010000472.1:0-1730 GCA_963923195.1 uncultured Hyphomicrobiales bacterium
CAAAACACGCGGACGCGATGGCGAATTTCTCATGGTCAATGGCCGCGCGGGCGCGATGGAAGGCCATGAGCGTTTGGCGCGCGAGCCCTATCTTGCCATTGCCGAAATTTCCGGCCGTGCCGGCGCGTCGCGCATTCTGGCTGGCGCTGCGCTTTGCGCCGAAGATGTCGAGGCGGTCTCCGGCGCACATATCATCGAGCGCGATGAAGTGACCTTCGACAGGCAAAGCCTGAGCCTGCGCCGCAGGCGAGCGCGCAAATTGGGCGCGATTGCGCTGGCCGAACAGATTTTGCCCGTGGAAGCCAATGCGCAAACGGCTGCTGCTTTGGCGCAAGGGGCGGCATCTGTCGGCATCGACAAATTGCCATGGACCAAGGCCCAGAAACAATGGCGCGACCGCGTTATGTTCTTGCGCCGCGCGGAAGGCGATGAATGGCCTGATCTCTCAGACGAGGCTTTGGCAAAAACAGCCGAAGTTTGGCTCGCGCCTTTCATCGAAGGACGCACATCGCTCAATGCAATTTCAGCCAATGATTTGGATGCAGCTCTTTCTGCTTGTTTGCCATGGGATATGACGCGCAGGCTGGATGCGGAAGCGCCCACCCATTTCGAAGCACCGACCGGCTCACGCGTTGCCGTTGATTATGAAGCTGAAGGCGGGCCGGTGCTCGCGATCCGTGTGCAAGAACTCTTCGGCCTCTCGACGCATCCCTCGCTTGCAGGGGGGCGCGTGCCGCTGACCTTGCATCTTCTCTCACCCGCGCATCGGCCGATCCAAATCACCAAAGACCTGCCCGGGTTTTGGAAAGGCTCTTGGGCCGCGGTGAGAACGGAAATGAAAGGCCGCTACCCGCGCCATCCATGGCCCGATGACCCGGCCAGCGCCGCCCCCACGACACGCGCCAAGCCGCGCGGCACTTAGCCGCCGGCAATTGTCATGATCACTTTGTCAAATCGTCTCGCGGCGAGATCTTCTGGATCAATCCAGAATTGCAAATTGCCGCAATCAGCGAACATCCACATCATCGGATAATCCGAGTTCAGCTGAAGCAAAAGAAGCTTCCCGTCGCATTCTTTCGGCTTGTATTGATAGTCAAAACCATAGCCGAACATTTGGTGCGTTTGCGACGGCTCCATCTCCGTCAAGAAATCCTCTTGCGCCGCTTTGTGGAGCAATGTGTCGCGTTTGTCAGAGGCAAGATAATAAGCAATGGCGTCTTGTGCAGCGTGATGAAAATTATCTTCCAAACCCATATAAATTTTCTGATGGGCCTTGCCTGCTTCTGACTGCATGTCGTCGCGCCAAGCGATACGATGCACACGCTGCTGCTCACGCGCCCATGCGCGAAAAGCCTCTCTGTCTTCAGGCGTCAACGGCGCATAAAACCCTTCATCCTTGGCCCGATCGATCCATTGCTGACATTCTTTCAAAAAATCGGCATAAACAGGATGGGGCGGCGGTTCGCTACGATAAGGTTCTCGCCAGAAGAAGTCGGCCAGATAAAGCCCGACTGTTCCCCACGCATGCGGCCATTGCGCATAAAGCGGTGAAAGCCCGCCAAATTGTTCCGTGCGCCCATACATTAAAAGCTCAGCTTCAAACAAAGCAGCATATTCATAATGCGTATCGCCTTGCCTGATACGCCGAGCACTTTCATCCGGTCCATAATAAGCGCGCATAGCACTTTCACGGCTTTGCGCGATGCGCGCATCTATCCTTTCATAAAGCC
>CAWUNF010000473.1:0-1721 GCA_963923195.1 uncultured Hyphomicrobiales bacterium
TCTCGGGCGTCAATTGCGGACATAATCTTGCAGAAGATGTGACTTATTCCGGCACCATTGCTGCTGCGATGGAGGGCACATTGTTGGGTGTGCGCTCCTTTGCGCTGTCACAGGGCTATCCGCCGGGCCAGCGCGACAAGGCGCCGTTTCATTGTGCTGAAGCGCATGGGCCGGGGCTCATTCGCGAATTGCTGAAAGAGCCGCTTGATCCCGGCATTCTGCTCAATATTAATTTCCCAAGCTGTGCGCCCCATGATGTGCAAGCCACGCGCGTGACAACACAGGGGCGGCGCGATGCGACCTATCTTGAACTTGATGAGCGGCTCGATGGGCGCCACAATCCTTATTATTGGATTGGCTTTTCGCGTCAGCGCTCGACGCCACCGCGCGGCACAGATCTGGCGGCCATTGCCGATAGCTGCATTTCCATCACCCCGTTACGGCTCGATTTGACGGATGAAAATTCGCTGAGCCGCCTGAGCGCACGGTTTTCCTGATCATGAGCCGCGGCCCGAAAATGACAGAGGATCTGTTTGAATTTGCCGCACGGCAGATCGAGCCAGGCCCGTCTGCTGCCGCACCGGCCGCGCCAACACCATCCGATCCAGCGCAAGTCACCATGCAATTTTTGCTGAGCTTACGTGAGCGCGGCATTGCCAATATTGCCGTGCTGCGTGCGATGGAAACTTTACCGCGCGAGCAATTCGTCCCCCATCGTCATGCTGATCTGGCTTGGCGCGATATTGCACTTCCCATTGCCTGCGGCCAGACCATGCCCGAGCCGTTTTTGGTTGCGCGCATGGTGGAGAGTTTGGGGCTTCTGGGCGCCCATCGCGTTTTGGAAGTGGGCACTGGCAATGGCTATTCAACCGCCATTCTCGCGCGCATTGCGAGGGACGTGGTGAGTGTCGAGCGTTTTCATAGTTTGGCGGTTGCCGCCGCCACGCGGCTGGCAGGGCTTGGCCTCAATCATGCGCAAGTCTTGCATGGTGATGGGCTGAACCTGTCGGATGAAATCGGGCTTTTTGATCGGATCATTTTGCAAGGCTCGGTGAAGGAATTGCCGACCGCGCTTTTGTCGCGCCTCGCCGAGGGCGGGATTATTGTCTATGCGCGGCAGGGGGATGAGGGCACATCTCTCATGCGACTTGTGCACGAGGCGGGTGGCTTCCGAACGGAAAAGATCGGCCCGTGCCGATTGCAGCCCCTGATTTCGGGCGTTTTGGGCTGAGCTGCGGCAAGTTTCGCACGAGCTTCATCGAATAATGTCAAAAATGCGCGTAAATTCTTCAAAAAGCGTTCATCGTAAACGCAGTTTTAACTCCGATCACGCATTGTCAGCCTACTGACAACGCATGAGCGTGGGTTGCGTGATGAGTCGTTTCATTCGTTCTGAGCTTGCCCAGACTGCCTCTCGCCTCGTGCTGGTGGCATCTGCCGCAGCTCTTTTGGTGGGTTGCTCCTCCGATATGAGCCGTTTTAACGGTGAGCCGGATGCGGGCCCGTTCCGCACCTCTCAGCGTTTTGACAATTCCTCTTCTGGTTTTGGATCGCCCGCGCCGCAGCAAGTGGCTGCTGCGCCCGTGTCGTCCGTTCAATCAGCTCCGCTGGCCGCACCTGTTCAATCTGCGCCGCTGGCACCTGCCCAGACTTATTCGGCTCCACCGGCACGTGCGGCTTCTGCGCCTGCGCCCGCCGCCGCACCCGTTCAGCAGCCAGCC
>CAWUNF010000474.1:0-1710 GCA_963923195.1 uncultured Hyphomicrobiales bacterium
GTCGGACATTTCAGTCTCCCTGACCGCGATCTGCGGCTAAAGCTTTTTTCAAATGCGCGAAAACGCGCTTGCGCAATGTCTGCGCTTCTTCTGGAGTCCAGGCCATAAAGCCCTCACCCGATTTCACACCAAACTTGCCCTCAGACATGAGCTTGTCGAGATAGGGGTTCGGCCCCGTGCTGCGGTCGAGCGCGGGGATGATCGTTTTGTGAATATCAAGCGTCAGTTCCGTGCCGATGAGATCGGAATTTTCGAGCGGGCCCAGCACAGCAAGGCGACGACCGAAGCTTGCTTTGATGACGGTGTCGACCGTGCGCGCATCGCAAATGCCTTCAGCCACCAGCGCAATAGCTTCGCGCCACAAAGCATGCTGCAAGCGATTGCCCACAAAGCCAGCGACATCTTTCATCACACGCACAGGTGTTTTGCCTGCAGCAGATAAGAGCGCCATCATGCTTTCAATATGACGCAATTCTGTGTCTGGCGTGCCGACCACTTCAACGAGCGGCACAAGGAAAGGCGGGTTCCACCAATGGGTGCCCAGCATGCGTGTGCGTGTGGCGAGATCGCCGACGATGGAGCCAATCGGCATCACCGATGTGTTGGAGGCAATCACCGCATCTTTTGGCGCAAGCGCCTCAAGCTTGGCAAAAATCTCGCGCTTCAATTCGAGCTTTTCGGGCGCGCATTCAAAGACGAAACGCGCGCCCGCAAGGGCTTCGCCTAAATCCGCATGTCCGCTCACAAGCGACAGGCAATCAGCGGGTTCATCGAGATCGCGCAGATTGCTTTCAATCCGCGTATGCAGCGTGTCGAGCGAGGCTGAATAAGCATCATAGACACGGACCTTGTGCCCGGCCTGCGCAAAGACTTGCGCAATGCCATGCCCCATCAGACCCGCGCCAATGATTGAAATATGCGCGCGCTCGCTCATGCTTTCACCTCAACCAGACGTGTAACCGCCGTCGGCGTAGAGAATGTGGCCGGTGTAGAAATCCGACGCACGTGAGGCCAAGAAGAGCAGCGGGCCCGCAAGATCTTCTGGCTCACCGAGACGACCCTTTGGCACGCGCGCCAAAAAGCCAGCGCGTGTGGTCGTGGCCTTCTCATCATCCGCAAACATCCAAGCGGTGAGCGGCGAGCGAAAGACCGTCGGTGCAATGGCGTTGACCGTAATGCCGGTTGGGCCCAATTCGCAGCCCAGAGCTTTGGTAATGCCATCAACCGCAGATTTCGACGCGCAATAGGCTGTGTAACCAGCAGGATGTCCCAGCAGACCGCGTGCAGAGGACATCAGGATAATTTTGCCGCCCTGCCCCTGCGCCAGCATTTGCTTGGTGGCAGCTTTCGCCATCAGCCAGCTCTGCGTGACATTGGCATCCATCACGTCGAGAAAACGCTCAGGTGCCATTTGGTCGATCTTCGACACATCGTTCTTGCCGGAAGCAACAACGAGAATATCGACACGGCCAAAGCGCTTCACGCCTGCTGCGATAATCTCATCGCAAATAGCTTCCGTTGACGGGCGCACATTGAGCGCTTCCACCTCTGCACCCAAAGCCTTGCAATTAGCCGAGATCTGATCGAGCTCAGCCTTTTTGCCCGCGGTGAGCACAAGCTTGCAGCCTGCGCCTGCGAAAACTTGCGCGGCCAATGCACCAAAAGCGCCAGAGGCGCCGGTAATGACAGCAACCTTGCCCTTCACATCAA
>CAWUNF010000475.1:0-1707 GCA_963923195.1 uncultured Hyphomicrobiales bacterium
AGGATGGATTCGTGAATTGGATAAAAGCGTAACTTAGGCTCTGCTATTTATATCTGAGCAGGGAGGGGACCAATTGGGCTCCAGCGCGCTCTATTTTGCGCCCCGCGAGCCGGAGGTCTTTAGCTCTCCGCTCGGGTGGGACTTTGACATTTACAGTTTGGAGCCAAAAGATTTTTGGTTCTCCAAAGCCAATCTGCCTGTCTGCACGGGTTGCGAAATCGTGCGTTATGATTTTCGTGGCCGCACGCGTTTTCGCGCCGAGATGAAGGCGCCAAAACTGCAAATTAATTTCATCGATTCTGATTCAACCCTTGCCTCACGCTTGCAGGGCCATGCCAATATCGATTCCGTTGTCATGATCACAGCAGGCGGTGATTCATGGGATGGCATTAGTGACCTTGGTGCTTTGGGTATTGAAATCAATTTTGATGAGACGCTTGCCGCAAAAATTCTAACCCCAGAAATTGCCTTTCATCTTTCAGGCACAGGCCTTCAGGGACGCTCCCTTGTCACAGGCCTTGGTCCTGTTGCTGTGCAATTAAAGCAAAATGCGCAAATGCTTTTAGCATCTTTTGATCGCAGCTATGGACTTTTTGGTGAGCAGAAGGATGTTGATCTCACCCGCATTGATTTAAGCGAGACCGATCTTCATGGCCCCGCCTTTATTGAGGACATTTGGGTTGAGCTCGCACGCAACACTTTGGTTGATTGCACCAGTGGCTGGGAGCCTATCGCAAGTTCTTTGCGGCGTCGTGAAATTGCTTTGCAGGTGGAGGCTATGTTGTGGCAGCCGCCATTCATGTTGGATGACCATTTTGAAGCGTCACTGAATGATTTTGCGAAATATTTTTCTGTTTCAACACGCACCATTCAAACTTCTATTCAAGAGCAATTTGGTCTCGGATTTGTGGCCTTTCGCCGTCTTATTCGGCTCACGCAAGTGCGGCGCGCAATTTATGCGTCCAAGGGCCAAACAAGCTTGACCTATATTTCGAGTGATCATCGTCTGCATTTCGGGCGGCTGTCGCGGGAATATCGCGAATTATTTGGCATTGCACCATCGGCTGATCGGCGACGCGCATCAGCTTAAGCTGGCCCATTCACTGGCGCGACATCATGCCTCAATCTTGTCAATTTTTGCTGTTGAATTCGGGGATGATGAAATCGCGCCACTTGTTGTTGCCCTAGACCCTGACTAAATCGAAAGGGAGAAGAGGGATTGAAATGCCGATGGCCCAGAAAAAACCGCTTCTATCTCTAGAAGAATTACAAGCTTTGGCGAGCGCCGGCGCGAGTGCTGCAGCTTTGCCTTCGCCATTCTGGTTTTATCTGCGGACTTTGCTCTGTGTGGGCTTTGTCACAGCCAATATTTTGAGCATGTCATTTTATTCTGATCAGGTCTTTGGCAAGTTTGATTTGCCTGCAGAGACGCTCGACATTCTCGCCACTTATGTCAATTCACGTATTCTGATCGCTTTGATTGGCGTGCCGCTTTATTTCATCGCTTTTAAGAAGCGCATCTATTTTGTGCCCTTGTCATATGCGTTCATTTTGCTGATCAGCATTAATATTCTCAATGATACAATGCTGATCTATGCACATGTGCGGCCAGAAGCTTTGACCTCAGTATTGGTGATGGTGGCCATGCGCGTCACGGTGATGATCTGTCTCTTTTTGAATGCGCGCTTCTACGCCCGTCAAATCTGA
>CAWUNF010000476.1:0-1695 GCA_963923195.1 uncultured Hyphomicrobiales bacterium
CGCGCTCATCAACATTGACCTGACCGCGATCAACATTGGCTATCAAACGCGCAATGGCCGCTGGATCGGCATTGGCAAAATGGAGACGATCCACCTGCATATGACCCGTGCCTGAAAAGCTCGCGGCCAATTCAGCATAAGAGAGACCGGTTGAGGTTAAATCAACATGGCCTGAGAGGCGCCCCGCAACAGGGCCTTGGGGAAGCGCGACATTGGCAAGATCAGCCTTGGCGAGAAGTGCGACACCTTCTGCTGTGCGGCGCAAAGCGAGCTGGCCTGCCAGCGTGCCCTCGCCCCATTTCATCTGCGCCTCTTCAATCCCAACAAGGCCGGGCTCCAAACGCAAAGCAAATTGCGCATCTCGCGCCACAATATTGTCCGCCAGATCAAATTCACCAATCGTCATTTCAATGCGCAAAGGCGGTGTCTCAACAAGACCGGGAGCAAATTTCTGCTCTGACCAAACTGCGCCACGGGGTGGTGATGGCATAGGCCCTAATGAGAGCATAGCCAGCATTGGCAGGCCCAAACGATCCGTTTTGAGACGGCCCGACCAATGCGCAATGCCTTCGCGCTTATCAGCACGCAAGGCACCATTTAAAAATGAACCTGCGACAAGGCCCGATAATTGATCGAGCGCGATCACATCTTTCGCAAATGTCAGATCAGCGCCCATCTCTATTGGCAGAGTGGTGCTGAGATCAGGCAGGCCAAAACCAACGAGCCGCAAAAAATGGCTCGCATCATGAGAGCGCAGGCGCAAAGTGCCGCGCAGATCAGGCGCCTCGATCATGCCAGAGACTTTGCCTTCCCCCACCACATCGACACGAGCGGCAGACAGAGAGGCTGAGCCCACAAAACCTTTGGTGCCATTGCCAGAGGCGCGCAATTGAAGGCGGCCATTTCCGGGATTATTGATGGGCAAAGTTTCCAAGCCCAATTGGCGCAAGAGCAGACCCGCATCTGGATTTTCTGCCAGACCATTGATCTCTGTCGCATCTGCATTGGGTTTGAGCGCCAGATTGAAACGCGTGCCGCGCGCAGTCCCTTCTAAGCGCAAATCATCGGGCTTCATCCAATCGCGCCCGCGCAAAGAAGCATCCATGCGCAAAGGCGACAAAGCCACAGCGCGTTGTGCCAAAACCTCACTCCACGCGCCAGGCGCCAAACGCTGCGCCAGATTGGCCAGATCAATCAGACGGCGCGCATCTACTTGCGTGGATAATTCGGCCCCCGCCTCACCAAAGCGACCGCGCGCGGAAAAACTCGCTCCACCGAGATTGTCCACATTGAGCTTTTCAAGCCGCGTTTCCCGCGCATCTTTGGTCAGCCGCAGGCCAATACGGCCCGCATCCACCACCCCTGCCCCCAAACGCTCCAGACGCACAGCGCGCGCCTCTAATGAAAGCGACACATCCATGTCGCTGGTGAGGCGTGCGGGGCCTGCAAGCTCGGGTAAATCTTCAAGATCCAAAGCATCAGATGTGACATCGGCAAAGAAGCGCGCGCGCTCCGTCCCTTGCGCGCGCGTAAAGCCAAGCGCGCCTGAAAATTCCGAACGATCCAGACGCAGGTGCAATTGACGCCCAATGGCGCCAACGCCCGACATATTCACATCGCCCGACACTTCAATGGCCCGCATCGGCAGATCGCGCAGGCGCATCGCATCAGGATCCAGCAAAGTGAGATAAGTGG
>CAWUNF010000477.1:0-1687 GCA_963923195.1 uncultured Hyphomicrobiales bacterium
CTGAAATGTCCGAATTGCCGCCGCGCGAGGGCATGGATTTTGATGTGGTGGTTGTGGGGGCAGGCCCAGCGGGCCTGGCCGCAGCTATTCGCGTCAAACAATTGGACCCAGATCTGTCGGTCGTGGTGGTCGAAAAAGGCTCTGAAGTCGGCGCGCATATTTTGTCAGGTGCGGTGATTGACCCGATTGGCCTCGACAAGCTCCTGCCCGAGTGGCGCCAAGATGACAATCGCCCGCTCAAGACGGAAGTCACGGAAGACCGTTTCTATTTGCTCGGACCCTCAGGTGGCCTGCGCTTGCCGAATTTTCTCATGCCGCCCTTGATGAGTAATCACGGCAATTATGTCGGCTCGCTGGCCAATGTAGCGCGCTATCTCGCAACCAAGGCCGAAGAACTCGGCGTTGAAATTTATCCGGGCTTTGCAGCGGCTGAATTGCTGTTCGATGAACATAATCGCGTGGTTGGTGTTGCGACCGGCGATATGGGCGTCTCGCGCGAAGGCGAGATGAAAGATAGTTTCACGCGCGGCATGGAATTGCGCGGCAAATATACTTTGCTCGCAGAAGGTGCGCGCGGCTCCCTCGCCAAGCAGGCCATTGCGCGCTACCAATTGGACCGTGGTCGCGAGCCTGCCAAATTCGGTATTGGCTTGAAAGAACTTTGGCAGATTGATCCGGCCAAACATCAGCCGGGTCTCGTCACACATTCCTTCGGCTGGCCGCTGGATAATAAAACAGGTGGCGGCTCTTTCCTGTATCATCTGGAAGATGGGCTCGTGTCGGTCGGCTTCGTTGTGCATCTCAATTATGAGAATCCGACACTCTCGCCTTTTGATGAATTCCAGCGTTTCAAAACGCATCCCGCCATTGCGCCGCTCTTTGAAGGGGGCAAGCGCATTGCCTATGGCGCGCGCGCCATCACCGAAGGTGGTTGGCAATCCGTGCCGAAAGTTGCTTTCCCCGGTGGCGCTTTGATTGGTTGCGCGGCAGGCTTTGTGAATGTGCCGCGCATCAAGGGTTCGCATAATGCGATCCTCTCAGGCATGATGGCTGCAGAGCAAGCGGTGGTGGCGATTGAACAAGGCCGTTCCAACGACACGCTCAATTCCTATGAAGATGAATGGCGTCGTTCTGACATTGGCCGCGATCTCTACCCCGTGCGCAATGTGAAGCCGCTCTGGTCGAAATTTGGCACTTATCTTGGCATTGCGCTCGGCGGCCTCGATATGTGGTGCAACACTGTGTTCAAGCGCTCGCCCTTTGGTACGCTGAAGCACGGCAAGCCGGATTATGCGACGCTGAAGCCGCTCTCAGCCGTCAAGCCGATTGTCTATCCCAAGCCCGATGGCAAAATTTCTTTCGACAAATTGTCGTCTGTTTTCTTGTCAGCGACCAATCACGAAGAAGATCAGCCCGTGCATCTGAAACTGAAAGATGCGGATGCACCTGTGCGCGACAATCTGCCGAAATATGGCGAGCCCGCGCGCCTCTATTGCCCTGCGGGTGTTTATGAAGTGGTCTATGGTGATGAGGCGGCGAAAAAAGATCCGCGCTTTGTCATCAACGCGCAAAATTGCGTTCATTGCAAAACTTGCGACATCAAAGACCCGGCGCAAAATATCAATTGGGTCACGCCAGAAGGCGGCGGTGGTCCGAATTATCCGAATATGTGATGCGAAGGCGGGCT
>CAWUNF010000478.1:0-1683 GCA_963923195.1 uncultured Hyphomicrobiales bacterium
TGGTAAAGCGCATAACCGCCTTGCGCGCAGTAAGCAGCATAGTCAATTGCGCAAACCTCTTGCGCGCGGGTTTGTTTGGCTTGTGCTGCAGCCATCACACGGGCGGGGGTGGCCTGCGTCACGACATTTTGGCCGATCACGGCAGCGGGGGCGCCAGCACATTGTCCGATGCAGGGAACAGGCTGAATACGAATAGAAGTGCCACATGAATTTTGAAGTTCGCTGATGAGTTTTTCAGCGCCCGCCATTGCGCAACTGATGCTCTCACACACCCGGATGGTGAGTGGCGGGATAGGGGCATCCTCTTCCTTCACCACATCGAAATGCGCATAGAAAGTGGCTGTCTCATAGGCTTCAGCAAGAGATAGGCGCAGCGCCTCTGCGAGCGCCGTCAAATGATGGGCCGCAATCTGCCCATAATGATCTTGAATGAGATGCAAATATTCAATCAGCAGATCGCGTCGCCGTGGGCGATCACCGAGCAAAGCTGCAATGTCATTTTGAGATTGCACATCGGCCACGCGCCCTTTGACGACTGGGCGGGCTTGCCCGCCACGTCCGGGATGTGCTGGCCGATCAATGCGATTCATGCCGTCAGTCTAACCTTCAATCAGGTGGCGTGCCATTGGCTTTAAGAATCTCACCAGCGAGATAAAGCGAACCGCAGATTAAAATGCGTGGGGCGATCGGCCATATTCTCTGGGCGAGGGTTTGAAGCGCTGCTCCTGCACTCTCAGCAATGCTTGCAGGAATTTGAGCTTGGCGTGCCAGAGCGGCAATATCATCAGGCGTGCGTGCCACATGTTCGCCAGGAATAGGAAGCGCGATCAATTCCTGCGCGAGCCCTGTAAAATGCGCCAGAAAACCCGCTGTATCTTTGGTTGAAAGCGATCCGCAGAGCAGAATGAGCGGGCGCGGATGGCGCTCCTCACATTGCGCCATAGCCTCGGCTAGCACACGTCCGCCCGCCTCATTATGTGCGCCATCGAGCCAAAGCTCGGCGCCTTTGGGGGCATTATCGAGCAAAGCGCCGCGTGTCAGACTTTGCAAACGTGCAGGCCATTCGGCATGGGTGAGGCCGTGAGCTATGGCAGCGCTTGTCAGGTCAGGCACGCATTGGCGCAGGCAGGCAAGCGCGAGTGCTGCATTGTCAATTTGGTGGCGACCGGCAAGACGCGGCAGCGGCAAATCAAGCAGGCCTTGCGCATCTTCGAAAATGAAACGGCCATTTTCTTCGCGCGCGGTGAAATCGCGCTCGGCGACGATCATCGGCGCGCGCGCGCGCCGTGCCTCGCGCTCTAATTCGCGCATGGCATCATCGAGCTGTTGCGCAGTAAAAACAGGTGCATTCGGCTTGATGATACCGGCCTTGGCCGAGGCAATTTCGCTGATCGTGTTTCCGAGAAATTCGGGGTGGTCCATCGAAATCGGCGTGATCACTGTGGCAAGCGGATAATCAACGACATTTGTTGAATCATAGCGCCCACCAAGGCCGGTCTCCAGCAAGAGATAATCAGCCGAATGTTCGCTAAAAAGCAGCAAGGCCGCACATGTTGTGATTTCAAACATGGTGACAGAGCCGCCTGCATTGGCGTGCTCGCAGCGCTCGAAAGCATCGACCAGCTCATCTTCAGTGACAAGTCGCCCGCGCCCTTTTTGGCCTAAGCGAATGCGCTCATGAAA
>CAWUNF010000479.1:0-1682 GCA_963923195.1 uncultured Hyphomicrobiales bacterium
GCCATGTGCATGATGTGGCGATTGTGCGCGAAAGCCCGAATTATCCGACGGGTCTCTAATCTCGTCGCTGAAGGAGAATGCACATGGAACTTCGTCTCGTCATCGCCCCTGTCATCGCGCAGGCGTTGATGACCTTGTGCATTCTCTTCGTCATGGCTTTTCGCCGCTATCAAGCGGTGAAAGCCAAAGAGGTTAAGGTGCTGAATGAGGCGGCGAGCCAATATGAATGGCCCCGCTTTGCGGCGCAGGCGCAGCGCTCTTTCGCCAATCAGTTTGAAACGCCGGTGCTCTTTTACGCACTCGTGCCTTTGGTCATTCTGACCAAGACCTATGACACGCTCTTTGTCGTGCTCGCATGGGCATGGTTCGTGTCACGCCTCGCCCATGCTTTGGTTCATTGCACTAGCAATGTTCTGAGCCTGCGCTTTCCGGCCTATTTGGTCGGCGTCATCCTGCTCATCACCATGTGGGTGCTCTTCATCCTGCGGCTGTCCGCTTAATATTTGCGCCCGCTTTCAAGCTGCGTCTTGGCATCTGCTTGCTTCTTCGGTGGCGGGTCGGGATAGACCGGGGCCGGGGGCGGATTGCTGGCGCAAGCGGCCAAGGACAGGGCAAGGAATGTGGCCGCAAGGGCCGCGCTGATCGACTTCATGGCAGTTCTTTCTTGTCAGGCCCGCCCCAATGTGAAACGAGCTAAGGCGAAGATGGCGCCCATCGGTGTCGCAATTATGGCCAAGTTCACATGACCCCTGCTGCCCGCCTCAGTGCTGCGATTGAAATCCTCGGTGATCTGACCGAGCGTCGCCGCCCCGTTTCTGATGCTTTGAAAGATTGGGGCCAGCGCCATCGTTTCGCAGGCTCGAAAGATCGCGCCGCCATTGCGAGCCATGTTTATGATGCGCTTCGCGTGAAATCTTCCGCCGCATGGATCATGGGCGAGGAGATAGAGCATGCGACACCGCGTGCCGTTCTGCTGGGTTCACTCGCGCTCATGCGCGGCATGGATGTGGAGACAATCGCACAGCTTTGCTCAGGTGAAGCGCATGCGCCATCGCCTTTGAATGATGATGAACGCGCGCATCTGACGTCACGCTCGCTAGAGGGCGCGCCCGATCATGTGCGCGGTGATTATCCGCAATGGCTGGCGGAAGCTTTTGCAGAGGTGTTTAGGGCTGATGCTGTCGCTGAGGGCCGCGCGCTTGCGGAACGCGCGCCAATTGACCTGCGCGCCAATCGCCTCAAAGGCGATCGCGAGAAAGCACTCAAAGCGCTCGCCCATCTCAATCCGGAAGAAACGCCGCTTTCGCCGCTTGGCATTCGTTTGAATGTGGGCGCCGATGGTCGCGGCCCTTCGCTCAATGCAGAGCCCGCTTATATGCGCGGCCTTGTCGAAATTCAGGATGAAGGCTCGCAATTGGCGAGCTTGATTGCCGCTGCAAAACCGGGCCAACAAGTGCTCGACTTTTGCGCTGGCGGTGGCGGCAAGACGCTCGCGCTCGCTGCCGAGATGGACAATAAAGGCCAGATCTATGCGAGCGATGATGATGGCCGTCGTCTCATGCCCATCTATCCGCGCCTCGAGCGCGCCAATGCCCGCAATGTTCAAGTGCGCGCGCCCAAGGGCACAAAAGATGTGCTGGCTGATCTCGCTGGCCGCTGCGATGTGGTGCTTGTCGATGCGC
>CAWUNF010000480.1:0-1681 GCA_963923195.1 uncultured Hyphomicrobiales bacterium
TTCAATATCAAAGGCGAAGATCTCACGCCGGGTGATGATTACGGCATGATGCGCGAAGTTCTGCGCCGCCGCTTTGCGCGCCTTGTGAAAGAAGAGGGTGCGGAAGCGCCTGCGCCGCCGCCAAGCGAAGATGAAAGTTCAGATGCATTTCCCTCGCGGCCTGATCTTATTCTGATCGACGGCGGGCGCGGGCAATTCCAAGTCGCGCAAGAGATTCTCAAAGAGCTTGGCGTTGAAGGCGTGTCGGTGGCCTCCATTGCCAAGGGCGTTGATCGCGATGCGGGGCGCGAAATGTTTTTCGTTCCCGGCAAAGAGCCTTTCCGTCTGCCCCCGCGCGATCCTGCGCTTTATTTCGTGCAGCGTTTGCGCGACGAGGCGCATCGTTTCGCCATTGGCACCCATCGGGCGCGGCGCAAAAAGGAATTCACCAAATCGCCGCTGGATGAGATTGCAGGCGTCGGGCCAGCCCGCAAACGGGCGCTGCTCCATGCCTTTGGCACGGCCAAGGCCATTTCCCGCGCGGGCCTTGCTGATCTGGAGAAAGTGCCGGGGATTAATGCCGCCACGGCCAAGCTCGTCTACGACTTTTTCCACGATAAAGGCTGAGCCCCGCGCAATCGTGAGGGGTTGATCGGCCCGCTTTGGCCCTTTGGTGGCTTGACGTGAGCCGCGCCACGCTGTTTCCCTGCCTGCGCAATGACGATGGCGAGCATCAAACGGGGCGGCACATGGAGCCTGCCCAATCTTCTGACCTACGGGCGGCTGGTCGCTGTTCCCGTGGTGGCTTCTCTTATGTTCTGGCCAGAGCTGCATTGGGTGCGCTGGACGGCGCTTGGCGTCTTTGCCGCTGCCGCTATCACGGATTTCTTCGACGGCTATCTTGCTCGCACGATGGATCAGCAATCATCGCTCGGGCGTATGCTCGACCCCATTGCCGACAAACTTTTGGTGGCTGCTTGCCTGCTGGTTCTGGTGGCCACGCAGTCGATCAAGAGCTGGGACATTTGGGCGGCCATTGTCATTCTCTGCCGCGAAATTCTGGTCTCAGGTCTTCGTGAATTTTTGGCTGAGCTGCGCGTCTCTGTGCCCGTCACGCGTGTTGCCAAATATAAGACCACCGTTCAGCTCTTGGCGCTTGGCTTTTTGATTGCGGGGCCGGCGGGGGAAGAGGTTTTGCCCGGCTGCGTGACCATTGGTCTGACGCTTCTTTGGACAGCCGCGCTTCTGACGCTTTACACAGGCTATGACTATATGAAGTCAGGCCTGAAACATGTCGATTGAGGCAAGCCGCATGAAAGTCGTCTATTTCGCTTGGGTGCGGGAGCGCGTGGGCAAGACAGAAGAAGAAATCGCGCCGCCTGCTTCTGTGGTCACGGTGGCTGATCTTCTGACATGGCTGAAAGCACAAGGCGAAGAATATGCTTATGCTTTTGAAAATGACAAAGTCATTCGTGTGGCGATTGATCAGATGCATGTGAAGCATGACGCCGCTATTGCTGGCGCGCGCGAGATCGCTTTCTTCCCGCCGATGACGGGTGGCTGATATGTCAACGGTGATCCGCATCCAGCGCGAGGATTTCGATCCGCAGATGGAAGCGGATGCACTGACCAAGGGTCGCCATGATGTCGGCGCGCTCGCCACTTTCACCGGCTTTTGCCGCCATGAAGAGGGCGCGCTTTC
>CAWUNF010000481.1:0-1681 GCA_963923195.1 uncultured Hyphomicrobiales bacterium
TTGCACCCGATCCGGTGCGCGGCCTTGCTCAGCGCAAGACGAATTTCATTCCAGACGTCATCAATTGCGAATTGCCGCTCGATAACCGCCGCTCGGTTGGCTATCGCCGCGTTGAACCAGCCATGACCAACAATCAATTCTATTTCTGGATTGGTCAGCATGAGAATGGCCGCTATTCGAAGGGCCATGCGCATACATCCGCTGCCGTGCTCATTTGCTTGAAGGGCAAGGGCTATACTTATTCTTGGCCAGAAAAATGCGGCGAGCGTCCGTGGGAAAATGGTCATGCAGACAAAGTGAACCGTCTCGATTACGAGCCGGTTGGCCTTGTGACGGCAGCACCGGGTGGCGCACGCTGGTATCACCAGCACTTCTCAGTGTCGAAGGAAGACTTCCGCCTCACCGCATGGTTCGGCCCGCATAATCCGGGTCGCGATCCGGGCGCACCGGGTGAAAAGCACACGGATTACACGGCAATCGACGTCAATCAGGGTGGCACTGCCATTCCTTATTGGATGGAAGATCCCTACATCCGCAATGAATATGAAGAGACGCTGAAGCAGAATGGTGTCAATTGCCGCATGGATGCCGCTTGGTATCTCAAGCCAAATGATGCGGATACGAAAAAGACGGTTGTTTAATCAACCAAGAGAAAAGGCCCCGGAAACGGGGCCTTTTTTATTTGTGATGCTGTCGCTGTTTTTCTGGATTGCCGCGTCGGGCTTCGCCCTCCTCGCAATGACGTGTTGCCGCGTCGGGCTTGCGCCCTCCTCGCAATGACGGGATAAAATGCAAGAGCAGATTCACATCATCTGCACATGCCATGATCAATCCTAAAAGAATAAGCGCCATCTTCTCGCCGTCATTGCGAGGAGCGAAGCGACGCGGCAATCCAGATCAAGCTTTGATCATTGCACCATTTTGGAATGTGGTGAGCGTGCCAAGCGGCAGTTCTTGCCAGACCTCATCCCGTGTCAGCGGATTGGACGCGATCACTGCCACACGATCTTTCGGCGTTGTCTCTTTGGAAAAATCAACGCGCATATCTTCGTCCACCAAAGTTGCGACACCAAAGGGTGCTTTGCGCACAATATAAAAAAGTTTCTTTGTACAAAAAGCATAAAGCGAGCGACCATCGCTGATCAGAATATTGAACACACCGAGTTTACTGAGTTCCTTGCACAGCTTTGCAAGCGCGGCTTGCAATTGCGCATGGCTTGGCAAGTCGACAAATTGCTTTTGCAATCGTCCCATGATCCAGCAAAAAGCATGTTCGCTATCGGTCGTGCCGATGGGACGATAAAGCCCGAGCTTCTTTTGCTTCACGCCCTTCAACTGGCCATTATGCGCAAAGGTGATGGTGCGGCCCCAAATCTCGCGCGAGAAGGGATGTGTATTTTCCAACGCCACACGCCCGCGATTGGCGCGGCGCACATGGGCAATGACGATCTCGCTTTTCAGCGGATAGTCACGCAAGAGGCGCGCAATTTCTGATTGGGCCGAGGGCTGCGGATCGTGGAACATGCGCGCGCCACGACCTTCATAGAAGGAAATGCCCCAGCCATCGCGATGCGGCCCCGTGGCCCCGCCACGCTTGGCGAGTGCTGCGAAGGAAAAGCGAATGTCGGTTGGAACATTCGCATTCATGCCGAGAAGTTCACACATGGCATCGCTATAGCGC
>CAWUNF010000482.1:0-1672 GCA_963923195.1 uncultured Hyphomicrobiales bacterium
GTTTTGCCAGATCAAAAGCGCGCGGTCATTGATCGATTGCGTGCGCAAGGCCGTATTGTCGCAATGGCAGGCGATGGTGTGAATGACGCTCCCGCTCTTGCCGCTGCGGATGTTGGCATTGCAATGGGAACCGGCACGGATGTTGCCATTGAAAGTGCGGGCATCACACTTTTGAAAGGCGACTTACAGGGCATTGTGCGCGCCCGCAAATTATCCCGCAATGTCATGAGCAATATTCGTCAAAATCTCACATTGGCTTTCATCTATAATTCTGCCGGAGTGCCGATTGCAGCGGGCATTCTCTACCCTGTTTTCGGACTTTTGCTCTCGCCGGTTCTTGCTGCCGCGGCTATGGCCTTGTCATCTGTAAGCGTCATCACCAATGCTTTGCGCTTGCGCCTATCATCTATTGATTAAGAGGAGAAAACCCATGCGTCTTCTGCTTGCAACAGCCACATGTTTCGGCTTAACCCTTGCTGCTTTCGCGCAACAAAATCACTCAGGCCACGGCCAACATGGCGGATCTATGTCCATGCCCGCTTCGCCCTCCTCCAAAGCCTATCAGGATGCCAATACAAAAATGCATCGCGATATGGATATTAAAATGACAGGCGATGCCGATGTTGATTTTGTGCAAGGCATGATTCCGCATCATCAAGGCGCAGTGGATATGGCCAAGATTGTTTTGCAATATGGCGCTGATCCTCAAATCAAGAAAATGGCCCAAGAGATCATTGCCGCGCAGGAAAAAGAAATTGCCATGTTCCGCACCTGGCTCGCTCAAAGACAAAAATGAAACTCGACCCCTTCTATCTGATCATTGATGACGCGCGCTGGCTCGAGCGTCTCCTGCCGCACGGCCTGCGCCTGGTGCAATTGCGCATCAAAGATAGGCCTGAAACGCAAGTGCGGACTCAAATTCGTCGTGCCAAAGAACTTTGTGCAAAGGCTGGGGCAACTTTGGTGATCAATGATTATTGGCAAATAGCCATTGAAGAGGCTTGCGACTTTATTCATCTCGGCCAAGAAGATTTAGCCGAAGCAGATGTTGATGCGATCCGCAAAGCCAAATGTCGGTTGGGGATTAGTACACATGACCCAAATGAACTCGACATTGCTCTGGCAATGAAGCCAGACTATGTCGCGCTCGGCCCCGTTTTTCCAACAAGTTTGAAACAACTTGATTGGGCACCGCAAGGCGTGGCGCGCGTCACCGAGTGGAAAAAGCGCGTCGGTCCTGTGCCGCTCGTCGCCATTGGTGGGCTTAATGTTGAACGCGCGCAATCTGTGTTAGAGGCAGGTGCCGATAGTGCTGCCGTCTCAACCGATGTCTTGGGCAATCCGGATCCTGAAGCGCGCGCCCGCGAATGGGTAGCGCTCAGCCGCGCGCGGGCTTAGCTCTTTCACCGCGGCATCGGTCTGAGCAATATTTCACCTCATCCCAAACCTTCGCCCATTTTTTGCGCCAGATAAAAGGCCGCCCACAGGTGACGCAGATCTTTTGTGGCAAATCCGCCTTTTTTTGCATTTTAGCCATGCGCTAAACCCTAAACCATCCTGACTGCGCCTGCGTATCTCTTCCACATTATTACGCATGAACCAGCGCAATCGGATTTCTCTTGTGACCAGTCTACGCATCATCCTCGGCGACCAACTCACACACGATCTATCC
>CAWUNF010000483.1:0-1663 GCA_963923195.1 uncultured Hyphomicrobiales bacterium
TCGCGTTGATATCGACGCCATGGAGCCTTTGAGCGGCTTGAATATCATCACCATTGCATCCGGTGGATGCAATGTCTTGTCTTATCTGACCGAAGGCCCGCATTCCATTACCGCAGTGGATTTGAACCACGCCCATTGCGCTTTGCTCAATCTTAAACTGGCGGCCATTCGCGGGCTCGCTACCTATGAGCAATTTTACAAATTCTTTGGCCATGCAGATCAAAAAGACAATGTTGATCTTTATGAGCAAGTGATTGCACCGGAGCTTGATGGCGCAAGCCGCACCTATTGGGAAGCGCGTGTGTGGAACGGCAAACGCTATAAAGCCTTTGCAAAAAATTTCTACAGCTTCGGCCTGTTGGGCAATCTCATCGGTGTCTTGCATTTTGCCGCGCGTTTGGCCGGAACCAATCTTGAAGAGCTGACACGCTGCAAGACCATCGCTGAGCAAGAGATGTGGTTTGATACCAAAGTGGGTCCTATTTTCGATCGCCCTTTGGCACGGCGTCTGGCCTCGAGCCCCATGGCGCTTTTCAATTTGGGTATTCCACCCCATCAATATGATGCGTTGTGCAATGGCAAGCCTGACACCATGGCCGATGTGTTGAAACAACGCGCGCGCAAGATTGCAACCGTTGTGAATATCAAAGACAATTATTTCGCATGGCAGGCCTATGCGCGCAGCTATGATCACGGCGAAGATGGTTCATGCCCGCCTTATTTGCGGTTTGAAAACTGGCAGCGCCTCAAACAATATGTCAATCGCGTCGATGTCAGGCATGCATCCTACCGCGATGTGTTGTTGGAAAAACCCAATGCCTCGCTTAATCGCTATGTCTTGCTAGATGCGCAAGACTGGATGTCTGTTCAGGAATTAAATTTGCTTTGGCAGGAGATCTCTCGCACAGCTGCACCTAATGCCTGCGTAATTTTCAGAACCGCTGGTGAAAAGTCGTGTTTGATCGGAAAACTTGCTCCTGAAATCGAACAACTTTGGAAGCGCGATGATGCAGCCTCGGCGGCCTATCACGCCAAAGACCGTTCTGCCATTTATGGTGGGTTCCATCTCTATCGGCACGTGACGGCCTAGGGATGAAGCGCATACCAAGTGCGCTGAGCGAATGGGTTGCGAATGCGGGTGCTACACTCGAAACCAAGAGTGGACACAGTGATAACAATGTAATCATCACACGATGGCAGGGGCCACGACCCCCCGACATGTGTTATTTGACATCCCTGCGCAGTCATTTTTTTGATTATCCGGCACAAGAACTTGGTCTGGGGACATGGCGCGGCCGCGTCATGCAGTTTGGCGGTCAGGTCGCATGGCTATGTGACTTTGACCGTGTCTCACTGATTGCCAATGAGCCCTTTTCAACCAATTTACGCAGTGCTGAGCAAAAGGCACAAATCCCTGATACAGCAATTGCGGAGCTACACGCCCATCCGCAAAATTGGGTCGGAGTTAGAAATATCCTGTCTGAGGACGATGATGCCTTGCTAAAGGCCTTACGAACACTTGATTTTGTTTTTTTGCCGACGCGCATTGTTTATCTGTTTGATGCCCGTCAAAGTCGATTGGCGCGCAGCTCACATCTTAGTCGAGACCGTAAAAATCTGGCTAAATCCCATTTGCAGTGTTGCATTGATACACAGGTTACAG
>CAWUNF010000484.1:0-1649 GCA_963923195.1 uncultured Hyphomicrobiales bacterium
GCTTTGGGCCAATCGCATCGTCGTCACAGTCTCTGCCTATTACACCTGTTATGGTATGTGGCTTTTCGCAGCTCCTTTATTTGCAGCTCCTTCGTTTCATTGAGGAGATTTTTGATGACGGATGCACAAACGCTCGATCCCTTGATCCTCGATTTGGTGGAATGGGTGGCGCGTGAGCCGCGCGTCTATTCCGAGCTGATTGATGCTTGGCGCACATCTTGTCCGCGCCTGACCGTTTGGGAAGATGCGGTAGAGCGGGGCTTTGTCCAACGTGTGGGCGCAAGCCTGCCCTCCACAATGGTTCATGTGACCGATGCGGGACGGGCTTTTCTCAAATCGCATGGCCGGCCCCATGACAGCGCGAGTTTTTCATAAATATCTGATTTTATGTAAGTTTTGAGAAAGCGTGCCATTTGCTATGGCGGGCGGGGCTGTGCTTTCAGCACTTTGTCTCGCCTTTGCGCTCTGGGCGTGCTAACCCGCTCTCCGACAACAGATTTGGGATCTCGGGGCCCCGAGACAATTTCACACAATGGCCGATATTTTCCGCGAAATTGACGAAGAGCTTGCCCGTGACCGGGCCGAGAAGCTCTGGAAGCGCTATCAGACGCCCGTCATCATCCTTGCCATTCTGATCGTGATCGCTGCGGGTGCGTGGCGCGCTTATGATCATTATCGCACCAAAGCGGCGGAAGCGGCGGGCGAACAATTCCAAGCCGCGCTGGCTTTGTCGCGCGAAGGTAAAACAAAGGAAGCAGAAGCGGCTCTTGCCAATATCGCCAAATCTGGCCCGCCCGGCTATGCGCTGCTCGCCAAATTCCGCGCTGCTGGTGATATGTCGGTGAATGATGCCGATGGCGCTGTGAAGATTTTTGATGCCATTGCGGCAGATACATCTGTTGATGCGGCTTTCCGTGATCTGGCGCGGATGCGTGCGGCGATCTTGCGTTTGGATCAGGCGGACGCGGGCGAATTGCAGCGCCGTCTGGAGCCGCTTGCACAAGCGGGCCAGACCTATCGCAATTCCGCGCGCGAATTATTGGCTGCCGCCGCTCTCAAGCGCAATGATTTGGATGCAGCAGGCAAGTGGCTGGATATGATTGTCACCGATGCCAATGCGCCTGCCGAAATTCGCCAGCGCGCGGAAGCGCTGCTCGGTCTTGTCGCAGGCGGCAAGAAGTAAGGGCCCATGCCGTTTACAATCGCCATCATCGGCCGACCCAATGTCGGCAAGTCGACGCTGTTTAATCGGCTCGTCGGCAAGAAACTCGCGCTGGTTGATGACCGGCCGGGTGTGACGCGCGATCGTCGTGAAGGCGAGGGCAAGATTGCAGATCTGCGCTTCACCATTATCGATACGGCAGGCCTTGAGCAGAATGATGAAGGTGTTTTGTCTGAGCGTATGCGCATGCAGACAGAGGCTGCAATCGAGCAAGCCGATATGGTTTTCTTCGTCATTGATGCGCGCGTGGGCGTGACGCCCTCTGATCGCCATTTCGCGCAGCTCGTGCGTCGTGCCAGCAAGCCCATTCTGCTGCTCGCCAATAAGGCGGAAGGCAAGCAGGGCGATCAAGGTTTCTATGAAGCTTTCACGCTGGGCTTTGGCGATCCGATCGCCATTTCTGCCGAACATGGCGAAGGTTTGGGCG
>CAWUNF010000485.1:0-1649 GCA_963923195.1 uncultured Hyphomicrobiales bacterium
GGCCTCGTCCAGCAAATTGTCATCGACCCCGAAGGTGATTTCGTCACTCTGGCGGAGCGCTTCGGCCATGTGATTGTCGATGCGTCCCAATCGACGGAACATGAACTCTCAAGCATTGCAACACGTGCGCGTCAGCACCGCGTGTCCGTCGTGCTCAATCTCGAAGGCGTCGAAGTCGATGCGCAATTAAAATGCGCCGCCGTCTTTTTGAATGGCCTGTTCGAGGTCGAGCGCGATTATTGGTTCCCGATGCTGGTCGTGGTCGATGAAGCACAACTCTTTGCGCCCGCGGCTTCCGCTGATGCTTCGGACGAAGCACGCCGCCAATCGCTCGCCGCCATGACCAATCTCATGTGCCGTGGCCGCAAGCGCGGATTGGCGGGCGTCATTGCCACACAGCGTTTGGCCAAGCTTGCCAAAAATGTCGCGGCAGAGGCTTCAAACTTTCTCATGGGTCGCACATTTCTGGATATTGATATGGCGCGTGCGGCTGATCTTCTGGGCATGGAAAAGCGCCAAGCTGAAATGTTCCGCGATTTGCAGCGTGGCTCCTTTGTCGGCCTTGGCCCGGCCATTGCGCGTCGCCCGCTGACCATTGCCATTGGCGATGTTGAAACTGCCGATCGCGGCAGCGCGCCCAAACTTTTGCCTTTGCCTGGCGCAAAGGCCAAAGCGCCGGCCCATGAACTTATTTTTTCCGCAGATGCACCGCCCCCGAAAAAAGCTATGGGTAAGCGCAAGACCGATGCACCTGCGACCTCCGAACAAGTCATGGCGCGCATTGAACAGGCTGCCAAACCTGCCTATGTCGCAGCACCCGCACCCGAACTCACCGATGCACAACGTGCACAAGTGATGGATGAAATCATCCTCACTCTGGCACAAGATGCACAAATCGCCTTCCGGCCGATCCTTGATTTGCATCGTGATTTTCTGACCCGCTGCCGCATCAAAAGGCTTGGGTCCACGCTGCCAGATTTGCGCGCCTTTCAAAAAAGGCTCGATGTGAAACGCGCAGAACTGTCAGCGCCCGAAAAAGTCGATAAAAAGCTTTGGGGCAAAGCGATTGATCTTTCAGATCGTCTGCCTGACGAGATGCGCGCGCCTTTCTTGCTGATTGCGCGTGCGGCTGTGGCCGAACGCCCAGCGCCAGAAGATGGTGAGATCGCCCTTTTCTTTGGCTCTCATTCACCAAGCCGAGCACGGCGTCTCTTGGGCAATATGGAAGAAAATGGCGTGCTCGTTCTGCGCAAAGATTTTCAAGGTGCGCGCATCATGGCCATTCCCGATCTCGAAATCGAGACCAAGGCCATTCATCCGAAATTGCGGAAAGCTGGAAAAGGCGCGGCTTAATCAGCGACGCGCGGAATAATCGCCCAAAAGATTAGCCGCCATTTGGCGATCACTGTCAGAGGCCACTTTCAGCGCCTTGTCATGCAGCTCCGCGATCCAAGCATTTTTGGGATCATCACCTGCGCTCTCAACGGCGAGCGTGAGATACATGAGGCCTTTGGCGCGTTGGCGTTGCACACCTTGCCCGGTGAATAGGAGATTGCCGAGCAGAGCTTGGGCTTCCATATGGTTTTTTTCAGCAGCCAGCACGAGCCAGCCAGCCGCTTGGCGCGGATCGCGCTTAATGCCAATGCCAT
>CAWUNF010000486.1:0-1616 GCA_963923195.1 uncultured Hyphomicrobiales bacterium
GCAGCCACGTGATGGCCTGCGTGTTGAGAGGAGTTTTCTTGAAACCTCATTTTTTTGCGGCCTTGGTTTCGGCCGCCTTCATCGCTCCCGTCGCTGTTGACGGGGCCGCCCATGCGCAGAGCTGGACCGGCAAGGCATCTTTTTATTCTCATGGCACCCGCACGGCGAGTGGGGCCAAATTTCAACCCGGAGCTTTGACCGCCGCGCATCGCAGCCTGCCCTTTGGCACTGTTTTGCGTGTCACCAATCTCGCCAACCAACGCAGCATTACAGTCACCGTGAATGATCGTGGGCCTTTTGTGCGTGGCCGCATTCTCGATGTTTCATTAGGCGCCGCCGATGCACTCGGCTTTCGTGGCGCTGGTGTTGCGCAAGTGAAGATCGAACAGCTCGATCACACCG
This sequence comes from uncultured Hyphomicrobiales bacterium, assembly GCA_963923195.1. Classification (GTDB taxonomy): domain Bacteria; phylum Pseudomonadota; class Alphaproteobacteria; order Rhizobiales; family Beijerinckiaceae; genus Terripilifer. The sequence goes on from CAWUNF010000486.1 coordinate 403, forward strand.
CGTCTCTTTAAAAAGCAAACGGCCCCTCGCTGAAGTGGGGGGCCGCGCTTATTTATTTCACCGCTTCACCAGCTTGTCGCTGTAACGGGAATCAAACAGACCATCTGTAGATGGTGCTGTTGGAAAATCACCAATCTCAACTTGATAGGCCAATAAAGCTTTCGTTGGCGCTTCAATCTGGCGAATGTCGAAAATGAAATCGACCGCTGGTGATTTCAAAGCCTTTTCCATTGTTGGTGCATCAACAAGACCGCCACCCAAGACCGCCTCAACATATGTGGCCGCTTGTGCTGGATTTTTGCGGATGAGATCTGTCGCACGGGCGAAAAGGCCAACCACTTTTTCAAGCGCATCTGGAGCGGCTTTTTCAAAAGCTCCTGTCGCTGCCATCACGACACCCGGAATGTCGGGAAACATATCACGCGCGGTCAAAAGCATTTTCAATTTCGGATTGCGCTGAAGCACGATGGTCGCAGATGGTTCCAAAACGGTTGCACCATCAACAGAGCCTGCCAAAATGGCCTGCTGAACAGCATCAATGCCCAGTGCAACAATTTCGACATCATCCTTGGCCACTTTGCCGATCTTCCAAAGCCAATGATGAAGCGCAACAGTTGGCACACCACCGGGCGGGAGTGTTGCAAGTTTTGCCTTGCGACCCTGTGCTTTCGCAAAATTGGCAAAAGCAAGCGCTGGATCTTTATGGGCAGCAAAACTTGCCGCAAGAGCTTCTGAAGCAACAAAGCCAGATCCGCCAGAACCAGCAGCGCTGACAATTTTCACATCAAGCCCGCGCGCACGCGCCACAGCCACAGGCGCAACACCAATGGCCAGCATATCCAAAGTGCCTGAGGACAGAGCTTGAATGGCTGCGGGACCTGAATCAAAACGCACAAGCTTCAGATCAAGGCCTGCTTCACGCGCCCAACCAGCGCGCTCCGCCACATAAAGCGCCGAAGCGCCTATGACAGGCACATAGCCAATGCGCACAGGCGTGATTGTTTGTGCCCATGAGGCTTGCGAAAGAACAAGCGCAGGCGCGGCTGCAAATATCTGACGGCGCGAAAAAGACACCATGACATAACTCCCCGCTCCATCATTCCTTTAGCACAAGAAAATCACGCTGACCTTGCGACAAAGAGAGGAAAATTCTCTCACGAGCCCCAAAAAGAAAACGGGCGCCTCTCAGCGCCCGCTCAATCTTTTTCGCGACA
>CAWUNF010000487.1:0-1608 GCA_963923195.1 uncultured Hyphomicrobiales bacterium
AGTTGAAATATGAAATGGCGGATTTCGAACCCGTCTCGGGCCTTGGTATTAGTCCACATGCTCTGGTGGTGCCGCCAGATTTCCCCGCCAAATCTTTCGTGGAATTTATTGATTATGCAAAGCGCAATCCGACCCAAATTTTCTACGGTACATTTGGGGCTGGCACGTCAGGCCATTTGAACTTCCTCTATTTTGAAAAGAACACGCCCGGCAAATTCACGCCCGTGCATTATAGCGGGGCAGCACCTGCCATTAATGACCTCTTGGGCAATCATATTAAGGCGATGACTGTCTCCATTGGTTTGATCGCGGGCAATTGGGAAGCTGGTAAGTTGAATGTTCTGGCTTTTGGCTCTCCGCAGCGGCTTGAAAAATTCCCGAATGTTCCAGTCATGGCTGAGACCTTGCCGGGTTTTGAAGCGGGCTCGTGGTATGCACTTTTTGCACCCAAAGGCACGCCAGCCGATGTGTTAGAAACACTTTCGCGCGCCACACAAGAAATCTTCAGCGATCCAGCTTTTGAAAAGCAGTTCCTCACCCCGAATTTCACTTTCTCCATTGCTAAGGGAGCGAAGGATTTGCGCGAGCGCATTCAAAAAGATTCCAATCTCTGGGCGCCGATCATTAAAGACGCCAAGCTGACGATGGAATAAGACAGAGGTGTGGCAAATGTCGCGTGAAGGAGCGAGTGAATGAATCAGGCTTGGATTCCAGCGACATTTTGGCGGGGCGGCACCAGCAAAGGTGTTTTCTTTCTCGCAAAAGATTTGCCAAATGCGCGTGAAAAGATTGATCCCATTTTGCTCGCTGTCATGGGCACGCCTGATCCCTATGGTCGTCAGCTCAATGGCATGGGCGGCGGCACATCATCCTTGTCAAAAGCTGTGATCATCGGCCCGTCCACCCATCCTGATGCGGATGTCGATTACACATTCATTCAGCTTGCCATTGATAAGCCCATTGCAGATTGGACGGGGAATTGCGGCAATTTATCGTCTGTCATCGGTCCCTATGCGGTCGATATGGGTTTGGTGAAAGTGCCAGATGGCGAAGCAACTGTGCGTTTTCATCAGACCAATACGAAGAAAATCATTCATGCGCGTTTTCGTGTTGAAAATGGTATGGCAGCGATTGATGGCGATATGGAAATCGCGGGCGTTGCGGGCAAGGCAGCACCCGTGCGCCTTGATTTCGTGAAGCCCGGTGGGGCTGCAACGGGCAAGCTTTTGCCAACAGGCCAAGTGGTTGATCAATTGCCGCTGCCCAATGGAAAAATGATTGATGTTTCTCTGATTGATGCAAGCCATCCCAATGCCTTTTTGCGCGCACGTGATTTAGGCCTCTCTGGCACAGAGACGCCGGATGCGATCCAAGCCAATCATGATTTGATGGCAATACTTGAGCATTTGCGTCGTCAAGCGGGTGTGAAAATGGGTCTCGCTCCCAGTGAAGATAAGGTCACGCTGACCGGCCCGCGCATTGGTGTTGTCGCAGAGCCGCAAGCCTATGTCGCTTTGGACAAAGCTGCCATCAGCGATGATTATGAAATTTCTACGCGCATGATCTCAGTTGAGCAGCCGCATCGCGCTGTGCCTTTGTCGAGCGGTC
>CAWUNF010000488.1:0-1605 GCA_963923195.1 uncultured Hyphomicrobiales bacterium
CACTATCACGAGGTCGATGTGTTTGCGACGCAGGGCGCGCTCAAGTCGCGCAAAGCAGCGTCCGTCGATGACATTCTTAACCTGCCGCTCGCCAATTCCAATTTCGCGCCGGAAGATGTGAAGCAGGAACTCGACAATAATGCGCAAGGCATTTTGGGTTATGTCGTGCGCTGGATCGACCAAGGCGTGGGCTGCTCGAAAGTGCCAGACATTCACGATGTCGGCCTGATGGAAGACCGCGCCACTTTGCGCATCTCCTCGCAGCATATTGCCAATTGGCTGCTGCATGGCGTTGTGACCGAGGCGCAGGTGATGGAAGCCATGAAGCGCATGGCCGCCGTCGTCGACCGCCAGAATGCGGGCGACCCGCTCTACAAGCCGATGGCACCGAAGTTTGACGGTGTGGCCTTTGCCGCCGCCTGCGACCTTGTCTTTAAGGGTCGCGAGCAGCCCAATGGCTATACGGAATTCGTGCTCCATGCGCGCCGCCGTGAGGCCAAGGCCAAAGGTTGAGCATCGTCCACAGATTGAGGCGGAGACAAACCTCGTCTCCGCCCCTTGGCGGGATTGCGAGGCAAGGCTCAGGCCGCTAGGACTGAGAACGAGCCCCAAAGGCCCTGCACAAAGGTTTCGCCCTGATGAACATGCATGCCCCGATCGGCAATAGACCGGAGATCCGCCACGATTGGACGCGCGAGGAAGCGCAGGCGCTCTACGACCTGCCCTTCAACGATCTGATCTTCCGCGCGCATCTCACCCATCGCGCCATGTTCGACCCCAACATCGTGCAGCGCAGCCAGCTCTTGTCGATCAAGACCGGCGGCTGCCCAGAAGATTGTGGCTATTGCAGCCAATCAGCCCATCACAAGACAGGCCTGAAAGCGTCAAAACTCATTGAAGTCGAGCGCGTGTTGGAAGAAGCCAAAAAGGCGCGCGCCTCTGGCTCGACGCGCTATTGCATGGGCGCTGCTTGGCGCAGCCCCAAAGAGCGCGACATGGACACGATTGTGGCGATGGTGAAGGGCGTCAAAGAACTTGGGATGGAAACCTGCATGACGCTCGGCATGCTCTCCGCGCAAGACACGATCCGCCTGAAAGAAGCCGGTCTCGATTATTATAATCACAATATCGACACGTCTGAGCGCCACTACAACAAGGTCATCACCACGCGCACCTTTGCGGATCGTCTGGAGACGCTGGCCCATGTGCGTGAAGCAGGCATTAAAGTCTGCTGCGGCGGCATTGTTGGCATGGGCGAAGAAAAGATGGACCGCGTCGACATGCTGTTGACGCTCGCCAATCTGCCCGAACATCCCGAAAGCGTGCCGGTCAATCTGCTGATCCCAGTCGAAGGCACGCCGCTGGAGCAGGAAGGTAAGATCGACCCGATTGAATTCGTGCGCACGATTGCGCTCGCGCGCATTTTGATGCCCGCCTCTGATGTGCGTCTGTCTGCCGGCCGCACCGAGATGAGCGCTGAAATGCAAGCGCTCTGCTTCTTTGCAGGGGCCAATTCAATCTTTGCAGGCGAATGCTTGCTGACCAAAGATAATCCGGGCGAAGATGAAGATGCTGCCCTCTTCCGCCGCCTCGGCCTGAAGAATG
>CAWUNF010000489.1:0-1600 GCA_963923195.1 uncultured Hyphomicrobiales bacterium
ATGCCCAGCGCGCCAAATATGCAGCGCTCGCCCGTGATATTGATTTGCAACCCGGCCATCATGTGCTCGAAATTGGCTGTGGCTGGGGTGGCTTTGCCGAATATGCCGCGCGCGAATTCGGCGCGCGTGTCACAGGCCTCACCATTAGCAAAGAGCAATTTGATTTTGCGACCGAGCGCATGCGCAAAGCTGGCCTTGAAGATCGCGTTGAAATCAAAATGCAGGATTATCGCGATGAAAAAGGTCTTTTTGACCGCATTGCTTCCATCGAAATGTTTGAAGCCGTAGGTGAAGAATATTGGCCGACCTATTTCAGCCAATTGCGCGACCGCTTGAAAGAGGGCGGCAAAGCAGGCTTGCAAGTCATCACCATTCAGGATGAACTCTTCTCCTCTTATAAGCGCGAGATTGACTTCATCCGTCGCTATATTTTCCCCGGTGGCATGTTGCCAACGCCCACCATCATGCGTCGCATGGGAAATAAGCATGGGCTCGAACTCTCCGCCGAGCGCATTTTCGGCCTCGATTATGCGGTGACACTCGCCCATTGGCGCGATCGTTTCCGCAAAGCATGGCCACAATTGACGCCAATGGGCTTTGATGAGCATTTCCGTCGCATGTGGGAATATTACCTTGCTTATTGCGAAGCCGGATTTCGGGCTGGCACGATTGATGTGCGCCAAATGACTTTTGCCAAAAGCTAAGATGAGTATGATGAGCAGGCGAGCATTGGCGGCCTATGCTCTTCCCGCTTTGCCGCTCGCCTTGCGGACGCTGCCGCTCTATGTGCTGGTCCCAGCTTTTTATGCGCGCGAATTAATGCTGCCCATTGCAGCCGTCGGCTCAGCTCTGCTGATCGTGCGCATTGTCGATGCTTTGGCAGATCCCCTCACGGGGCTTTTTGCTGATCGCTGGCGTCCGCGCTTTGGTCGTCGCCGCCTTTGGGTTTTAGCAGCTTCTATTCCAACCGCGCTTTGCGCTTTTCTTGTTTTTACGCCGCCTGCAGGCGCGGGCCTTGCCTATCTCACGCTTTGCGGTGTTGCTTTATCGCTCGCCTCAACGGCTGTGCTCGTGCCCTATTCGGCTTGGGGTGCTGAACTCACGACTGATTATAGAGGCCGGGCGCGCGTCACCGCTTGGCGCGAGACTTTCGCGCTGATCGGCACTTTGCTCGCACTTTTCGCTCAAGTGCTCGTGCCGATGGCGGGTTTTTCGGGTGATGGCGCCGTGCTTGCCGCAATCGGCATTTTTACACTGATCACTTTGCCGCTTGCATCCCTGCTTTGCACGTGGCTTGTGCGCGAGCCCCAAGATCATTCCAAAAATCCGCTGCCCTTGAAACAAGGCCTCGCGCTTCTCCTCGCCAACCAGCCATTCATCCGGCTCATTCTGGCGTTTCTGCTCAATGGTTTTGCCAATGGCTTTCCAGCGACTTTGTTTCTTTTCTATGTGAGTGAGAAATTGGGCGCGGGCGACAGTGCGGGACCCTTGCTTGTTCTCTATTTTATCTGCGGCCTTGCAGGCGTGCCCATCTGGCTATGGCTGGCACGCAAGACTTCAAAGCATGTCGCTTGGTGCATCGGCATGTTGCTCGCTTGCG
>CAWUNF010000490.1:0-1594 GCA_963923195.1 uncultured Hyphomicrobiales bacterium
TCGATGGTGCGAATTTGCAAAATGGGCGCCTCTAGCGTCACGACAGGACGCATGGGATTTTTCTCATTCGGCGTTGGATTGCCGCCATAGAGCGCATAGCCGGGGCGCACGAGATCGCCATAGGGTTTTTGCGGCAGAAACAGCGCAGAAGAATTCGCAAGCGATGTGCGCGCATGGGGCGCTTGTGCGCGAATGGCGGAAAAACGCGCGATTTGAATATCATTGGTCGCATCACTTGCCTCTTCTGATGAGACAAAATGCGTCATCAAAAGATCAACTGCGATATTTTTTGACAGAGCCGCACCAACATCATGGGGCGCCACGCCCAATCGGTTCATGCCTGTGTCGACATGCAAAGCGCAGGCGCGCATGCCCGGCACATTGTGCCAAGCCATGACATTTTCCATCGATCCCAGAACCGGGCGCAGTTCATATTCGATCAAAGTTGGGATGGATTCTGCAAGCAGACCATTCAGCACATAGATGGTCGCATCTGGCGCCACTTTGCGCACGCGCACACCCTCACTTGCATGAGCGACAAAGAATGTTTTGCAGCCAGCTTTGGCAAGTGCGGGAACGGCGGCTTCAATGCCTGTGCCATAGGCATCGGCTTTGACAACAGCGCCACATTCAGACGGCGCAACACGGGCCGACAAAAGCCGCCAATTCTCGGCAAGAGCACCAAGATCAATGGTGAGGATGGCTTGTGCCTCTGCTTGTGCGGGGCCCGTCGGAAAAGTCACGATGCTCACATCGGCTCCGGCAGACGATCATCCTGCGCCAAATTGCCAAAGCGCGTCATTTCAGCCTCGAAGGACAATTCAACCGTGCCCGTAGGCCCGTGACGTTGCTTGCCAATAATGACTTCTGCGCGGCCATGCACGCGATCCATTGCTTCCTGCCAGGCAATATGTTCCGGCGTACCAGGCGTCGGTTGCTTGCCATTGAGATAATATTCTTCGCGATAGACGAAGACCACAACGTCGGCGTCCTGCTCAATCGAACCTGATTCACGCAAGTCCGACAATTGCGGGCGCTTGTCATCGCGGCTTTCCACCTGACGCGACAATTGTGACAAAGCCATGATCGGCACGTTTAATTCTTTGGCGAGCGCTTTCAGGCCCGTGGTGATTTCGGTCAATTCCTGCACGCGGTTCTCACCCTTGCTCTTTGAGCCTGTGAGAAGTTGCAAATAGTCGACCACCAAAAGATCAAGGCCCCGCTGGCGCTTCAAGCGGCGCGCACGGGCGGCGAGCTGCGCAATGGAAATGCCACCCGTCTGATCGATGAAGAAGGGGATGAGCTGCATCTGCTTGGAGGCATCAACAATGCGATGGAATTCCTGCTCGGTCAGATCACCACGACGAATTTTATAACCCGCCACACCTGATTGCTCGGCAATAATACGGGTTGCCAATTGTTCGGCGGCCATTTCGAGCGAGAAGAAACCGACAATGCCGCCATTGATCGTCTCATGCGAACCATCGGGCCGCAGGCGGCTCTCATAGGCTTTGGCAATGTTAAATGCGATATTGGTGGCCAGAGCTGTTTTGCCCATGCCGGGACGCCCTGCAACAATCACCAAGTCAGAGCG
>CAWUNF010000491.1:0-1593 GCA_963923195.1 uncultured Hyphomicrobiales bacterium
GGGGCACAGCCACAACGGCGCTGGCCAAAAAGATCAGGATGGAAATCAGAAAGCCACCGGATTGGCCTGGATCGCTCATGGAAGCCCTGCAATGAAGAGGAAGCAATCCAATCAACATAGGCCGAATGGCCATGATTGCGAGAGGGCTTTGCTGTGACCCCTGCCTTGACCTTGCCGCATAGCTCCCCCACAAAGGAGGCATCAGATTTTGATGGATCGACCGATGGCTAAAAGCCCGCCCATGACGCTTCTTCTTTGCGCGCCGCGCGGCTTTTGCGCAGGCGTGGTGCGGGCGATCCATGTGGTTGAGAAAGCGCTCGAAAAGCACGGCGCGCCGGTCTATGTGCGCCATGAAATTGTGCATAATAAATATGTCGTCGATGATTTGAAAAAGAAGGGTGCGATCTTCGTCGAAGAACTCGATGAAGTGCCGCAGACGGATGCGCCCGTTATCTTCTCAGCGCATGGCGTGCCGAAATCCATTCCCGAGGCCGCCCGCGCCCGCAATCTTCTGGCTATTGATGCAACTTGTCCGCTGGTGACGAAAGTGCATCGCGAAGCAGAAGTGCATCACAAGCGCGGGCGTCTTGTCATTCTCATTGGCCATAAGGGCCATCCAGAAGTGGTCGGCACAATGGGCCAATTGCCTGAGGGCGCCGTGCTGCTGGTTGAAACACCAGCAGATGTGGCAGCGCTCCACGTGCCGGCTGATCGCGAATTGGCTTTTGCGACGCAGACCACACTCTCCGTTGATGATACGGCTGAGATGGTCGATGCGCTGAAGGCGCGGTTCCCGGCCATTCATGGCCCGCATAGGGAAGATATTTGCTATGCCACCACCAATCGGCAGGAAGCGGTGAAAGCCGTTGCGCCGAAGGTTGAGGCCATGCTGGTTGTGGGTTCACCCAATTCATCCAATTCGCAGCGTTTGCGCGAAGTGGCGGAAAATGAGGGCTGTCGTGTTGCCCGTCTCATTTTGCGCGCGGATGAAATTCCGTGGGGCGATTTGCAAGGCATGACGCGCGTGGGTCTGACGGCGGGCGCATCGGCGCCAGAAATTCTCGTTGATGAAATTGTTGGCGCCTTTCGCGCCCGTTTTGATGTCACTATTGAGACAGTGACGATTGCAGATGAGACCATGTTCTTTCCGCTGCCGCGCGAATTGCGCGAAACGGTTTAAGAATTCAACAGCAGAATAATTCCGGCAATCACCAAGCCCATGCCCGCATATTCGCGGGCTGAGACTTTCTGCTTGATCTTTCCTGAGACAATTTGTGCGAAAGGCACTTCAATCAAAGCAAGCGTGCGCACTTTGGCCGCTGTTGCAATGGCAAAGGCCAAAAACCAAAAGAGCGAGGCAATGGCGCCCATAAAGCCAGCCAGCACAGACGGCCGCCAATAGGCTAAAATGGCGCGCAAAGTCGCGCGATCACGCGCCAAAAGCCACATAAGAATAGCGGCTGTTTGAATGCCAAGGCCAAGCGCCAAAGTGGTTGTTGCAGCGTGAAAGAAAGAGGGCGTGTCAAGCGAGAGAATAGCAACACGATAGCTCGTTGCTGACATGGCAAAGCATGTGCCAGCCCCAAGCCCCAT
>CAWUNF010000492.1:0-1591 GCA_963923195.1 uncultured Hyphomicrobiales bacterium
TCTTGCTCAAAACCCCTAAGCACCCAGGCATGGCCCGGACGGCGCTCAGGGGCGGCTAAGAAGAAGCAGCTTCAGTGTGGGCAGCAGGGCGCGTCCGCCAGCAGTCAAAGACTGCGCGTCCATCGTCACTTTGCTGGTGGCCAAAGTCGCCACGAATACCCTCACTGACAGTCGTAAATGGCCTTAAGCGGCCTAAAGCTTTCATAGACCATCGCCCGCCCACCCGGCAAGACTGAGATCATCAATCGCCACGCTTGACCCGGCACCGCTCGCGCCAGATGGTTAAGCACCAAGCTTTGCAGTCCAGATTCGGCCAGATTCATGACCCATTCGCGCTTCCCCTTTGCTGCTTTTGCCGCCCTCACCGCTCTCACTCTACCGCTTCTGGCAGGTTGCAATGCCGCCCCCAGTCCACAGGCGGCAGCGCCCGCCCCTAAACCGGGCGCCTATGCGGCAACGGAATTTCCGGTGGTGGTCCTGCCAAAGGGCGATGGTTGCGCCGCCGTCATCGGCCGCTATGACGCCGTGCTGAAAGCCGATTGGGAAAGCGGCAATGTGGCCGAGCGCGTCTATACCCAAATCCAGAAAGAGCTGGAGCCAGTGCGCGCCGCCTGCAATGCAGGGCGCGATGGGGAGGCACGTTCTCTGGTGAGCGCCAATAAAGCGCGCCACGGCTATCCGACCAACAATTGATTAGCCGAGCGCATGGTCCAAAAAGGGCTGCATGAAATCAGGCATGGTCAAATGATGCGCATCCTTGGGGCTGCGCACAATATGAATGCGTGACAATTCGGGCAGATCCTCTTGCGCTAAATAAGTTTCAATGCGGCTCTTGGCGGCCTGCGCTTCCATCGGCACGCGCAAATCGCGCATGAAAGCAATTTGCGCGCCTTTGATGATTGCTGTCCATTGATCGGGCTTGTGCAGATCCGCATCGCCAAAGCCCGTCTCTTCCAAACATTCGCGCATCACAGAGCCCGACAGGTCAATGCGGCCATCCACCACATCCGATGGCTCTGGCGTGCCCGCTGGAAAATAAGATTGTCCTGCATTGGCCGTATGCGCGCCCATTTCGCCCAGCAGAAAAGCACCATCTGACGTTTGCAAAGCCGCCATGCCAAAAAAATTCGTCACTTGTTGATCGGGGAAACCTAACCGCTTCCATGTCATGAAAGCGCTATAAGAGGTTTCAAATGCAAAGCCTTTGAAATCTGCGCCATGCCATTCTTGCGCATGAAGCAAAAGCACGCGCCCATCATAGACATGGGGCTTGCGTTCTGAAAGATCTCGCCAGAAGGCATCAATCTGCGCGCGCGCCTCGCGCAAGAAAGGCCAATCATAAGCCCTGAGGCGAATGTCGATGCTCCGCACAGGACGAATATTGAATTTCATCAGGCGCACCCTTCCGCCGTCATTGCGAGCAAAGCGAAGCAATCCAGAAAGCCGCGCGTGAGGCCCCTGGATTGCTTCGCCTCCGGCTCGCAATGACGGAAAGAAATCACAGATGCAATGTGCCTTCCTGCACCAAAACAGCCGAGCCCCCAATGCGGGCTTCCATCAGCTTTCCATCCAAAACATCAATCCCTAAAGA
>CAWUNF010000493.1:0-1591 GCA_963923195.1 uncultured Hyphomicrobiales bacterium
CGCATCTGTGATTAGCCGCGCGGTTTGCGCGGGCCGCCCTTGCTCGGGCCGCCACAACCCGAAGGCTTGCCACTCGGTTTGCCACCGCCCTTGAACGGCGGTTTGCCGCTAGAGCGTTGCGGGCGATCACCGCGTTTGAAATCGCGCTCGGGCTTGGCGCCACGCGGGGCAGCAGCATCACGATCCCACGGCTTGAACTCGCGCGGCTCGGAGACAAATTCTTCGCGGCGCGGGCGCATGCCGCGACGATCCATCTCGCGCGGCGCATCCTTCGCATTGCGGCCTGTGCGCGGGCGCTCGCCAGCGGTGGCATCACGATGCGGACGCATGTCTTTGTCTGCACCTGCAAAACGGCGACCATTGCGCGTGTCGAGATTCTTTTTGCCGGGCTTCACGACGCGTTCAACAGAAACAGAGCGACCTTTGCGATCGGCAGTTTCCGCGCGTTCAATGCGACGGCGGCCTTGCGGGGCTTCGTCACGCGCGGCGCGCAAGACGGACACATGCTTGCGCGTGCGCGGCGCCGGGCGATCCTTGCGAGGCGCTGGCTCGTCTTCTTCCACACGCGTCTTGCCGCGCGGCGCGCGTGTCATGCGCGGGGCTTCTTCTTCCACCTCGCGGCCTGAACGGTCGACGATGGGCGAATTGAAATCGCAAGCTGCTTCTTCCGCCAAAGCGGGGCCGAGCTGTTCCATCAGCACGCGTGTGCGCACTTCATCAATCGCGCCTTCTTCCAGATCACCGAGCTGGAAAGGCCCGTAGGAGAGACGGATCAGGCGGTTCACCGCGAGGCCCAAATGCTCCAACACGCGTTTAATTTCGCGGTTCTTGCCTTCGCGCAGGCCCATGGTGAGCCAGACATTGGCGCCTTGCACGCGATCAAGATGGGCTTCGATCCCGGCATATTCGATGCCTTCGATCACAATGCCTTTGCGCAATTCATCCAATTGCGCTTGATCGGTCTTGCCATTGGCGCGCACGCGATATTTGCGCAGCCATCCCGTCGAGGGCAGTTCGAGCACGCGGGCGAGACCACCATCATTGGTGAGCAGCAGCAGCCCTTCGGTGTTGATGTCGAGACGACCGATGGAAATGAGACGTGGCAGGCCTTCCGGCAGCGCATCGAAAATGGTCGGGCGACCTTCGGGGTCGCGATCCGTCGTCACAAAACCGCGCGGCTTGTGGAACATAAACAGGCGCGTGCGCTCGCGCTCAGCGAGCGGCTTGCCATCCACCGTGATGCGATCTTCTGGCGTCACATTGACGGCGGGGCTCTCAAGCTTTTTGCCATTCACGGCAACGCGGCCTTGCGAAATCCAAAGCTCGGCATCGCGACGCGAGCACAGGCCGACGCGCGCCATGACTTTGGCAATGCGTTCGCCAGCATATGCGGAGGGCGCCTCAGCTTGCGGCGCGCGCAACACGCGGCGTGGCTTGTCGAATGATTTTCCCTTCGGCTTGTCGAAGCGCGGCTTATCAAAGCCACGGCCGGCGGGCCTGTCCCCCGCTTTGCCAAAGGATTTTCCAGCGGGTTTGCCGCCTTTTGGGGCGCGATCCGGCTTGCGCGGACCACGGCTTTTCTGATCTCTGT
>CAWUNF010000494.1:0-1590 GCA_963923195.1 uncultured Hyphomicrobiales bacterium
AGTGCGCGTGTGCGCCGTCGCAACAAAGGCTATCAAGCCCTCACACGTGGCATGATTGCGGCAGCCGCCGGCGATATGCGCTATGCCTCGCGCGCGACACGCGAGGCAGAAAAACTCATCGGACAAGATCCGCTCACCCTTCTCTTGCGCGCACAAACGGCGCAGCTCGAGGGGGATCGCGCGCTTTCTGAAAAAACCTTCGCGCAAATGATTGAAGATCCGCAAACGCGCTTGCTCGGCTTGCGTGGTCTTCATGCCGAGGCTTTGCGGCGTGGCGATTCTGACAGCGCTCATCTTTATGCCGCGCAAGCGCAAGCCATTACGCCACTCAATTGGGCGGGCGAGGCTTTGCTTGATTGGCATGTGCGGCGCGGCGAATGGGATTTGGCGCTGAATGTGGTTGAAACCAACCGCAAGCACAAAATCACACCACGTGATGCGGCTGAACGCCAACGTGCTGTGCTGCTGACAGCGCTGGCGCGTGACAATGCACAATCTCACCCCGAACAAGCTTTGCGCGAAGCGCGTGAAGCCGCCAAATTAGCGCCCTCGCTCGTGCCCGCCCATGTCATAGCCGCGCAATTGCTGGCGCGCCGCGGGGATATTCGCAAAGCCTCGAAGCTGATCGAGGCGGCATGGCGCATCGCAGCTCATCCAGAACTCGCCGAGACCTATGTGCATTTGCGCGCAGGCGATGCCGCACAAGAGCGTTTTGAACGCGCCAAACATCTTGCTGATCTCATGCCACAAGAATCTGAAAGCGCGCTGGCGCTGGCGCGTGCTGCGCTTGATGCGCGCCATTTTGAAAAAGCGCGCGCCGCACTTGGGCCGCTTCTCAATGCAGAAGAGCGTCCATCACGTCGCTTGTGTTTGCTCATGGCGGATCTCGAACAGATGGAACATGGCGCGCAAAGCGGGCCTGTGCGCGAATGGCTGGCGCGCGCCGCACGTGCGCCGCGTGATGCAGCTTGGATTGCTGATGGCGTGATCTCTGATCGCTGGGAACCCGCTTCCCCCATCTCTGGCAAACTCGATGCCTTTCACTGGGATGTGCCGCAAGAACGGCTCACGGGCGCAATCGAGACTGCGTCTTTCGAAAACCTGCCTGTTATCCAAGCAGAAGCCGCGCCAACGTCCATAATACGCGATACGGCACCCCCACCAGCGCGGCCGCAACCTTTGCCGGGCCAAGCGCTTTACCCCATGCCCGCGGTGCCAGATGACCCCGGCCCAAGCGCGGATGAAAAAGACGAGGCGGAACAGCGTTTCTCCTGAAAGGGACGTGTTGTCGCTTGCCAAACGAAAGGTTGCCAAGCGAAAGCCCCTTCGCTATGAGGACGGGGTTTCGCGCGGGGTCTTCCACGCGATCCAGATGCCGCAATAGCTCAGCTGGTAGAGCACCTCATTCGTAATGAGGGGGTCGGGGGTTCGAATCCCTCTTGCGGCACCATTTTTTCCCACATCGCTTGGTCATCATCACCCTGAATGGGGTGGAGCGGCACCTGCTTGCGCCAACCAAAATAAAAAAGCACGGACGCGCATTGCACCCGTGCTCCTAAATATATGCTCAGAGAAAACTCCTGTCTCTTA
>CAWUNF010000495.1:0-1590 GCA_963923195.1 uncultured Hyphomicrobiales bacterium
TTCTATGCGGTCGGCGCTTATTCTTATGCGCTTCTGTCGACGCAATTTGGCCTGTCATTCTGGATTTGTCTGCCGCTCGCCGGTCTCTTTGCGGCGGCTTGGGGTGCGATGCTGGGCTTTCCGGTCTTGCGCCTGCGCGGTGATTATCTCGCCATTGTCACGCTTGCCTTTGGTGAAATAGTGTCCGCTGTTCTCACCAATTGGACGGATTTTTCCAATGGCAAAGCGGGCATCATGTCGATCCCGCGCATTACGTTTTTCGGCCTGCCGTTTACCGCGAGTGAGAATGGATTTGCGGCAACCTTCGGCCTCGAGTTTCAGGCCATTCACCGCACGATCTTTCTCTTCTATCTCATTCTCGCACTGGCGCTGCTCACCAATGTCATGTCGCTGCGCCTGCGCCGCCTGCCGATGGGGCGCGCATGGGAAGCTTTGCGCGAAGATGAAATCGCTTGTCGCTCGCTTGGCATCAATACCGTCAATACGAAACTCACCGCCTTTGCCTTAGGTGCGATGTTTGCGGGCTTTGCGGGTTCCTTCTTTGCCGTGCGTCAGGGCTTTGTGAATCCTGACTCGTTCACCTTTATGGAATCGGCGACCATTCTTGCGATTGTCGTCTTGGGTGGCATGGGTTCGCAAATGGGTGTGGCGCTGGCGGCTGTTGTGATGGTGGGCGGCACAGAAGTTTTGCGCGAGTTGACATTTTTGAAGCAAATTTTCGGCGCCTCTTTTGATCCCGCGCTCTACCGCATGTTGATCTTTGGTCTGGCGATGGTGGTGATGATGATCTGGCGTCCGCGCGGTTTCATCTCGTCGCGCGCGCCATCTGTTTTCTTGAAAGAGAAAAAGAACGTGTCAGGCGCTCTGGTGCAGGAGGGCCACGGCTGATGCAACGCCGCTGGATCAACGCACCTCTGCTCGCCATCGAACATCTCACCATGCGCTTTGGTGGGCTGACCGCCGTCAACGACGTGTCCTTCACCGTTGGGCGTGGCGACATTACCGCTTTGATTGGGCCGAATGGCGCCGGCAAGACGACGCTGTTCAATTGCATGACGGGTTTTTACAAGCCTGTGCAGGGGCGCCTTGCGCTGGCGCGTGAAGGTGTCGCTAGGCCAGATGATGTGGCGGCACTCACGCAAAGTGGTCGCCGCCATGCAGGCGCGCTTTATTTGCTGGAACGCATGCCTGATTTTGAAATCGCGCGCGATGCGCGTGTGGCGCGCACGTTTCAAAATATCCGTCTTTTCCCGGGCATGACGGCTCTCGAAAATCTCATCGTCGCGCAGCACAATGTTTTAATGCGCGCCTCTGGCCTGTCGCTGCTTGGTCTGATGGGTTGGCCGAGTTTTGGTGCGGCGGAGCGCGGTGCGATTGATAAAGCGCGTTTCTGGCTCGACAAGATTGGTCTCATTGAACGTGCGGATGATCCGGCTGGCGCGCTTCCCTATGGTGCGCAGCGCCGTCTCGAAATTGCGCGTGCTATGTGCACCGATCCGGTTCTGCTCTGTCTCGATGAGCCAGCCGCAGGTCTTAATCCGCGTGAGAGCGCGGAGCTCAATGATTTGCTTCTGTCGATCCGCACCGAGC
>CAWUNF010000496.1:0-1589 GCA_963923195.1 uncultured Hyphomicrobiales bacterium
ACGCCGTGGCGCAAAGCGCCACCAAGACCGGCGCCCAGAAAGACAAGAAGGAAGGACTGCATCGCAGAGAAGGCTCACAACCATATCGCCGTCATTGCGAGGAGCCGAAGGCGACGCGGCAATCCAGATTCTTTTCTGGATTGCTTCGCTGACGGTCACAATGACGGAGCCTTTATAGCCCAGCGCTCCAGTTAGGACCAGTTCTATTGCCCCCGCTCACGGCGCAGCTTTGCCCAATAATCAAGGCGCTTGCGAATATCGCGCTCAAAGCCACGCTCCACAGGCTCATAGAGCGTTTGGCGGCCGATGGCGTCTGGCCAATAATTTTGGCCTGAGAAGGCCTCTGGCTCGTCATGGTCATAGGCATAGCCCTCGCCATAGCCTTCCTGCTTCATGAGCTTTGTATGCCCATTAAGGATGACTTTGGGCGGCATGAGCGAACCATGTTCTTGGGCGAGCCGCCGCGCAGCCTTATAGGCCGTGTAAGCGGCATTGGATTTGGGCGCTGTCGCGACATAAATCACCGCCTCCGCAATGGCGAGCTCGCCTTCCGGCGAGCCTAAAAAGTCATAAGCCTCCTTGGCCGCATTGGCGATGACGAGTGCTTGCGGATCGGCCAGACCAATATCTTCCACCGCCATGCGTACAATGCGGCGCGCGAGAAAAAGCGGATCTTCGCCCGCATCAAACATGCGCGCGAGATAATAGAGAGCCGCATCAGGATCAGAGCCGCGCACACTTTTATGCAACGCGGAGATGAGATTGTAATGGCCCTCTTGCGCCTTGTCGTAAATGGGTGCGCGGCGCTGCACGATTTCAGAGAGCTGTTGGGGGTCAAAAATTTCGCCCTCGCCCGCAGAGCGCCAAACTTCTTCTGCCAGTGTCAGCAAGGCGCGACCATCACCATCCGCCATGCGGATGAGGCTCAGACGTGCATCTGCATTCAAAGGCAGAGCACGAGATTCAATCGCTTCTGCTCGCGCAAGCAGTTTTTCAAGCGCATCAGGATTGAGCGAACGGAAAGTCAAAACACGTGCACGCGAAAGCAAAGCAGCATTCAGCTCAAAAGACGGATTTTCCGTCGTCGCACCAATCAAAGTGACAGTGCCATCTTCCATAACGGGCAAAAATGAATCCTGCTGCGCGCGATTGAAGCGATGAATCTCATCGACAAAGAGCAAAGTGCCGCGACCTAAACGACGACGCTCACGCGCCGCCTCAAAAACTTTTTTCAGTTCAGCAACGCCAGTGAAGATCGCAGAAATTTGTGCAAATTCGAGATCGGTCTCATGCGCGAGCAAACGCGCAAGCGTCGTCTTGCCGGTGCCGGGCGGGCCCCAAAAGACAAGCGAACCCAAAGAGCCAGAGCGAATAAGACGGGTGAGAATGCCATCCGGCCCGACCAAATGTTCTTGGCCCGCTACATCGGCCAAAACCTGCGGGCGCATACGATCAGCAAGCGGGCGCGGTGCGCCTTCATTCATGCCGGATGCGTCGAAAAGGTCGCTCATTTTACCCGCCGATCACACTTGTGATCACCTGCCCATTGCGCAAAATGACGAGCTTCCAATAGACCTGACGGCCGACAT
>CAWUNF010000497.1:0-1581 GCA_963923195.1 uncultured Hyphomicrobiales bacterium
GATGTGAGAGGGTCATGTCTCTTTCAGACGACTTGACGAGGCCATAGGGTTAGATTCAGAAAGTCCCATGTCACATGCTTTGGCCGATCTCCTCACCCGCCTTGATCTCCAACAGATCGAGACAGATGTTTTTTCCGGAACGAGCCCGCAGGCCGGTTTCGTGCGCGTCTTTGGTGGCCTTGTTGTCGCACAAGCGCTGATGGCGGTGAGCCGAACAGTGCCCGAGCGCCCGCCCCACTCGCTGCATAGCTATTTTCTACTGCCCGGAGATCCCGCCAAACCCATCACTTACGAAGTCGAGCGTCTGCGAGATGGCGGCAGTTTTTCATCCCGCCGCTGTGTCGCCAAGCAAGATGGCCGCACGATTTTTGCGCTCACCGCCTCCTTCCAGACGTTAGAAGACGGTTTTGACTTTGCTCCCACCATGCCCGATGTCCCCAAGCCTGAGGCGCTTTTGGACCTTGCCGGACTGAAAGCCGCCTTAGGCGATCACTTGCCCGAGGGCGTAAGACGCTATCTTGAGCGCGAGCGACCCATTGATCTGCGCATTGTCGATTTAAAGCGCTTTGCACCCCGCCCTGCCGGGGCGCCACCCCGGACGGGACAAAAGATTTGGATGCGCGCCAAAGGGGCGCTCCCCGATGATCCCGCCATCCATCGCGGGGTTTTGGCCTATCTTTCCGACATGACTTTACTCGATGTGTCGCTCGTGCCCCACGACAGCTCCGTCTTTGATGGAAAAGTGCAAGCAGCAAGCCTCGACCATGCCATTTGGTTCCACCGCCCCTTCCGGGCGGATGAATGGATGCTCTATGACGCAGAAGCTCAAAGCACCCAAGGGGCGCGGGGCCTGTGTCGCGGGCGACTTTTTTCAGCCTCCGGCCAGCTCATTGCAACCACGATGCAAGAAGGCCTGATCAGACCAAAGGCAGTCTGACTCAATTGCTGCAATTTTGTGCATAGCCTTGAGGCGCGCTGCACATTTATGCGCCAGCAAAACGCAGATTGAGCAGCTTTACCGCAGGTGAAGCTGATTCTGCCCATGATTCCGGTCTGGAATCAGAAAATCCCACTTGGCACGCCGCTTGAATTGCTGATCGCCAGCATAGGTGCGTCCTCGCTTGAGTCGCGCCTAGGCCATCATCGAGCCGGCCGGGGGCGTCGCGTAATGGGACGCTGGTCGACGGCCAAGCAAGGAAACCGACATGAAAATTGTGATGGCGATTATCAAGCCGTTCAAGCTTGACGAGGTGCGCGATGCGCTCACCGCCGTCGGCGTGCACGGCCTCACAGTGACCGAGGTGAAAGGCTATGGCCGCCAAAAAGGTCACACGGAAATTTATCGCGGCGCTGAATATGCCGTGAGCTTCCTCCCCAAACTGAAGATCGAAGTGGCGATTGCCTCTGACCTCGTGGATCGCGTGGTTGAAGCCATCGTTTCGGCTGCCCGCACCGGCCAGATCGGCGACGGCAAGATCTTCGTCAGCTCGCTCGAACAAGCCATCCGGATTCGCACCGGCGAGAAGGACACGGACGCGCTCTGACGTCCCCTCCATTCCTCAGGAGAACGAAATGAAATCC
>CAWUNF010000498.1:0-1580 GCA_963923195.1 uncultured Hyphomicrobiales bacterium
GGCTCCTCGCGCGGAAAGTCCTTGCGCGCGTGGATCGAACACCAATTGTCCCAGATGACGAGATCGCCCAGAGCCCATTCGTGCTCATAGACAATGGACGGGTCTTCCGAAATGTCGAAGAGATCTTCCAAAATCGCGTCGCTGTCAGCGCGCGAGAAACCTTCAATGCGCGCGGTCATCAGGCGGCTCACATAAAGCGCCTTTTTGCCGGTTGCTGGATGCGTCACGAAAATCGGCTGTTCGTGGTGGCGAATTTTTGAGAGATCGGCGCTATCCACATCAATGCGCTCACGGCGCTTGTAATCGTGCATTTGCAGCACTTTTTTGCCTTCCAGACGGTCGCGCAAGCTCCGCGGGATCATCTCATAGGCTTTGTACATATTGGAGAAGCATGTCTCGCCGCCCCAGCTCGTCAGCTTCATCGCATAGAGAAGCGTCGCGCGATGGGGCTCGGGATAATAGCTCGTGTCGTGGTGGAACCACATTTCACCATCACCAAAAGCGCCGATGGCTTTGCCATTCTCAACAATATTGGTGACGAGCATGAAGGGGGTATCAAAGTCACCTCCGGGCCCAGGACCGTTCACCGGTCTCTTGCGAAGGGCAACCTTGCCGAATATTTCGGCGGCCCGGAGTTGATCTGATTCAGTCAGTTCCTGCTGGCGAAAGACCAAGACGATGTTGTCGTCAAAGGCTTTCCGGACCGCGGCCACTGTTCCCGCATCCAAAGCCTGGCGCAGGTCCAGACCTTGAACTTCCACCCCGCAAGCAGGGGAAAGCGGCTTCAGTGTCAGGGACATTAATGTCCTCTCCTTGGGCGTTTCCTCGGGGCCAGATTGTTAGCAGGCCCTCACGAGTCGCCTAGACGCTTCCTGCTGACATGATTGATCAGGAATTTTTGACAATCGGACCCTCCCCGTCCCATGATTGGGGATAGGAGAGGCCTTTCATGGACCGGTTGAAAGCTATCGAGAGTTTCGTCCGCATTGCCCAGACAGGCAGCCTGTCGAAAGCAGCACAAGACCTCGGCACGTCGCGTGCGCTGATTTCAAGCCATTTGAAGCAATTGGAAGATCATTTGGGCGTGCGGCTCATCAACCGCACGACACGACAATTATCGCTCACCGAAAGCGGGCAGGAATATCTTGTATTCTGTCAATCCACGCTGGCGGCTTTTGATGAAGCGGAGCAATCTTTGGCGCGTTCGCGCGAGGAGCCACGCGGCACATTAAAAATTTTGGCCTCTATGGCTTTTGCCAATGTGCATTTGGCGCCTGTCGCCGCTGATTTCGCGCTCACGCATCCTGATATTAAATTATCGCTCATCACCACGGATACGAGTTTCTCCCCCTTTGAATTGATCGACCAAGGTTATGATCTTGCCGTGTGGATGCGCCCCATCGAAGATATGAGCATTATCTCGACCAAGCTGGGCGAGGTGCGCTGGCCTGCTTTGGCAAGCCCCGCTTATCTTGCCCAACATGGCACGCCCAAACATCCCCAAGACCTCATCCATCACACATGCATGTTGCATCGCTCGATCGCACCCGATGGCATTTGGCGTTTTACAAGCCTCAATG
>CAWUNF010000499.1:0-1575 GCA_963923195.1 uncultured Hyphomicrobiales bacterium
TTCGCTGGCGCATGATCACATCATGGACGAAGAATCTGCCCGGCCCCGGCGTGTCTGCTGAACGACTTGCCGCACGCATCAATAAAATGAGCGGCGGGCGCATGCTGGTCGAAGTTTTCCCCGCTGGCTCGATTGTTCCCGCTTTTGGCGTGTTTGAAGCGGTCTCAACCGGCGTTGCAGAAATGGGCCATACGGCTTCTTTCTTCTGGGACGGCAAAATGCCGGGTGCTGCGCTTTTCACCACAGCACCTTTTGGCCTGCCGCCACTCGAACATCAAACATGGATTGAACAGCGCGGCGGCCAGCAATTGTGGGATGAATTTTATCGCCCCGCTGGCGTGCGCGGATTGCTGGCTGGCAATACCGGCCCGTCGATGGGCGGCTGGTTCCGCAAAGCGATTACATCGGTTGATGATTTGAAAGGCCTGCGCATTCGCGTGCAGGGTCTGGGCGGCGAAGTTTACAAAGAACTCGGCGCGACACCGCAATCCATTCCACCGGGTGATATTGTGCCCGCACTTGAGCGCGGCACGATTGATGCGGTGGAATTGCTCGCGCCTGTGAATGATCAGCCCCTCGGCTTCCAGAAATTCGCGCCCATCTATCACATGCCGGGCTTCAACAAGCCGAATGGCGCGGCCGAAGCTTTGATCTCAATCTCGGCGTTTGAAAAACTGCCGGATGATTTGCGCGCCATTGTCGAACATGCTTGCGCAGCAGAACACAATGCTGGCCTCGTTGAAGCGCAGGCCAGCAATGCGCAGGCGATTGTGGAACTCGTCGCGGCAGGTGCGAAAGTCACACCCTTCCCGGCAGAGGTCATCGCTGCCATGCGCGCCAAAACGCAGATCGTGCTCGACCGCAAGGCGGCGGAAAGCGCTTTTGCCGCGCGCATTGTCGCTTCTTACCGCGCCGCCATTGGTTCGGGGCGCAATTGGGCCTCTATCGAGGCCTATATGGCGCAAGTGCTGAGACAAGCCTAAGGTCAAACTCGACGGATCGGCTTTCACCCGCTAGAACGCCGCCAAGCCTCCGGCAGCGGGGGCAAAGCCACATCCACGCTTTCGAGATCCTTATGGCGCATCCTGATCGTTACCTTCTGGCCGGTGTCATGGGCTGGCCCGTGATGCATTCGCGCTCGCCGATGATGCACAATTACTGGTTCAAGACGCACAATCTGGCGGGCACTTATCTGCCGCTGGCAGTGGAACCCGATGGCATTGGTGCGGCTTTGAAGGCGCTGCAGCCGCTCGGCTTTGCAGGCTGCAATCTGACGATCCCGCATAAAGAAACCGCTCTGGCTTTCATGGATGAGATTGATCCGATGGCCAAGCGCATCGGCGCCATCTCCTGCGTAGTTGTGCGCAAGGATGGATCGCTCAAAGGCTCCAATAATGATGGCTATGGCTATATCAACGGCATTCTCGAAGAAGTGCCAGACTGGCGCGCGGATGCTGGCCCCATTGTTGTGATGGGCGCTGGCGGTGGCGCACGCGCTGTCACGCTCTCGCTCGCGGATCGCGGCGCGAAAGACATTCGCATCATCAATCGCTCTTATGATCGCGCGGAAGGTCT
>CAWUNF010000500.1:0-1575 GCA_963923195.1 uncultured Hyphomicrobiales bacterium
CCCCCTATCTGAGCCGTGCGCTTGAAGCCACGGTGGTGGTGGAGAACCAGCCGGGTGCGGGCGGGATCACCTCGCTCAACCGGCTCTATGTAACCCCGCCGGATGGGCTGACCCTGTCTTTTGCCAATGGCACCTCGGCCGCTTTCTCGCAGATCACTGACCAGCCGGGCCTGCGCTATGATCTGGCTAAATTCGATTTTCTGGCGACGGTGGGGGCACCTCCCGGCCTGTGGCTGGTGGGGCCCAATCCGCCCTTCGCAACCGTTAAAGAGGCCCTGGCCAATAAGAAGCGCTGGCAATGGGGGGCGAGCGGACCATCGGATGGCTTGGGCAATGGCGCAGCTTTTATTTGCGAGGCTTTGCGGCTCGATTGCCAGATCGTGCCCGGTTACACGGGGTCCAATCAGGCGGCATTGGCTGTGACCAAGGGGGAGATGGATGCCGTCTATATACCTGAATCTTCCGCCAATCATTTCGTAAAGGCTGGGCAGAATTTCGCCCTTGCCACGATCGGCCGCAAGAAGTCGCGTTGGTTCCTCGACAAGCCGACGATCTATGAAGCCATTGCGCTTGATGCCGACCAGACTTGGCTCATTGATTTTCTGACGGGCGTTGAAGAGCTTGGTCGCGTGATGATCCTGCCACCGGGCACGCCCAAAGCACGGCTCGCATTTCTGCAAAGCGTCGTGAAAG
Source organism: uncultured Hyphomicrobiales bacterium (assembly GCA_963923195.1). Taxonomy (GTDB): domain Bacteria; phylum Pseudomonadota; class Alphaproteobacteria; order Rhizobiales; family Beijerinckiaceae; genus Terripilifer. The sequence goes on from CAWUNF010000500.1 coordinate 694, forward strand.
ACGTGCTGCATGATCCACAACTGATTGCCGAAGGCGAGCGAACCGAGCGCATCATCGAATATCTTGACCCTGAGAGCACATTGAAAAATGTGCAGAAAATCGTGTCGCTCGTGACGCCTGAGCAAAAGGCGCGTGTGCAGGCGATTGTCTCGCGCAATAAGTAACTAGCGACGCGGTTTTTCGTTTTCTCGCTCAACGATGACCTCCATCACGGCTTCGGGGACGATGTCTTGCTTCAGTTCGTGCAGGTCGGGCGCATGGGCACCTTCGACATCGAGCCGTGCGGCAATCGCACTGACGAGGGTGAGAATGCGCGTCACCTCATGTTCTGTGAGGAGCGAGATTTGCACGTCGAGCTCGCTGCGCCGATCTGCGAGTTGCGCCGCGCGATTTTGCGCGATGAGAATGAATGTGGAGAGAAAGATTGCCTCTACCGAGGCCGCCGTCGCAAGGATGATGAATTCAGGGTCGAAGCGGGGCAGGATGGGGAGCACGCCGCTATTCACACCCACCCAGACAATCAGAATCGCCAGATGCAGCCACACGAAAGCAAGGCTACCGGCAAAGGTCGAGATGGCGGCGGCAATGCGATCTTCGAGGCTGGCGCGACGGTCCGCATCCCGGCGCTTTTCTGCCAAGGCCTCGATATTGCGGGTCAATATGTCATTGACCGGGAGCGGTGGGTCTTGCACGGGCTCTGCCATGCCCTTTGACGCCCGAAGGTGGGGGAGGTTGCATTTGCGCATATCTGTTGCGAAACGCGCCCGGTGCTGATAGCTGATGCGGGACTCGGGTAAGCCGGCTTAGCTCAGTTGGTAGAGCAACTGATTTGTAATCAGTAGCTGTCTCTTATACACATCTGACGCTGCCGACGATACTCCT
>CAWUNF010000501.1:0-1569 GCA_963923195.1 uncultured Hyphomicrobiales bacterium
AAGCAAAGTGCGGTTGTGAAACTCTTCATCATCAATTCCTCCTTTGCATCACGCGGGAATATGCGTTGAGCGGAAGGCCGAATAGGCAGCTGGTTCGGTTGCACCTGAATCATCCACCTGCAGATCGAAAACGACTTCGCCTTGTGGTGTGACTTCAATCAGTCGCGCACGTCCAAAAGCATTCACATTGGAACCATAGGGCTTGCCATCTTTCAGGCAGATGCCGCCAAAGGTCATGAATGTGTTGCCTGTTTTTGGCAGACGCAAAGCCCCGCCTTGATAACAGGCAAAGATGCGCTCTTTCGCTTTCTCGCCATATTCCCACATTTGGCGAACGCGCATGGTCTTTTCGTCAATTTCAAACTCAACAGCGCGGCTGAAATTTTGATCATCGCTCATGGGCGTTGAAAAGGCCGGTGCGCGGAAATTGCCATTGTCGAAACACATCACGCGATTGGGTGCTGTGGGTGAGCAATCATGCTGATGATATTGCCAGCGCAGCCCCTCTTCAGCTGTGAGCAGATATTTCTGCCAAGGCTCTTTCCAGCCACCGGGATTACCCAAGATCCAGCGCAGCTTTCCATCTGCACGCCCAATCTTGATGATGCAATCTTGGTGACGCACCGAGATGATCAGCGTGTCATCTTCCGCCACATGATGGACGGCATTCACATGCGTCCAGTCATGCGCGCCGGGAAAGCCTTGCTTGTGCCAATAATCATCAAAGCTGCCATGGGTGATGCGATAGGGGTCGAGGATATCAAAAAGGTGATGTGAGTGGACGAGGACACCTTCGCGCGTCACTTCATGAATGATATCGCCCACAAGCGCTGCTGTCTGGCGCGGCGCTTTCTCATCCTGCGCGTTGCTATGCCAGTTGTTGAAGTTGCGCGTCTCTGCATCGAGGATGAGGAAATTGCCATTGGGCAAAGTCGCCACCGTATGGTGGATGTGATTGACCGGAAGTTCCACGCTTCCAGCTGGTGGAGATTTATCGCGCCACTTGCCGCGCGCATGCCACACATGAAGGCTGCGCCCTGTGCGGTCGAGTTCATAGAGCAAGCCTTGGGCTGATTGCGAGAAGAGCAGATGGCCATTTGGAAGGGCACGAATGTCTTGCGTTGTGCCGACAACCTTATGGTCGAGCGCGATGCTGCCATCCTGCGCGATGCCCATGATCCAGCCATAGGGCTGGCGTGTGGGAAGTCCGCCGGGGCGTGTGGTGAAGAAGATCGTGCCGGGCTCACGACGCTTGGCGTCGCAAATATTCACTTTGATCGGCGGTGATACCGGTTCCATCATTCCTCCCCAGAGCTTTTTCTGTGCTGACTTTTGCCGCATCGAAAGCTAGCTGCAACGACGCCCAAAGGCCATGCCACACAGTGGCACGCGGCTGATCGTAAATTGAAAGTTTCAAATAATAGATATGCGGCTCAGCTCATGTGGAGCGATGCTAGGCCGTTGCCAATCATGACGACATGAGTCATCACAAACTCACATAAAACGGGAGGAAGAAAGATGGATGCCAGCAGCCTCTTTGATGGTGCTGAAGTTCGCCGTTGGACCGAA
>CAWUNF010000502.1:0-1569 GCA_963923195.1 uncultured Hyphomicrobiales bacterium
CATCCCCAGAAGCCCACGGAAAAAGAGAAGAATTTACTCTCCCCAAAGCGACCTTCGGTGCATTGACCCCTGCCCCCTCAAAGCCCTAGTCTTTGAACGTGGTCATTTGAGCCGGTCGGCTTGCTCCCACATTAAACAGAGCTAAAAGGCCGGGGCTTCCAACAGCTTCGATTTTTTAGCTCAGCGCCGTGGCAACATGGCCGCTTGGAATCGTTCGAGGCTGGATATGAGCGAGAAGAAACCCGTCGACACGCGCCAATTGCGCCCCGCCACACGGCTTGTTCATGGCGGCACGACGCGTTCGCCCTTTGGCGAAACATCGGAAGCTTTGTTTCTCACCCAAGGCTATGTCTACGAGACAATGGAACAGGCCGAAGCCCGCTTCAAAGGCGAGGCGCCGGGCTTCCTCTATTCGCGCTTTTCCAATCCAACTGTTGCCATGTTCGAGCGCCGCATGGCCGAACTCGAAGGCGCAGAATCGGCGCGCGCCACCGCCAGCGGCATGGCCGCTGTCACTGCAGCCGTCATGGGACAAGTGAAAGCGGGCGATCATCTTGTGGCAGCCAAGGCGCTGTTCGGGTCCTGCCGCTATGTGGTCGAAGACTTGATGCCGCGCTTTGGCGTGGATTGCACACTCGTCGACGGCACCGATCTCGCGCAATGGAAGGCTGCGATGCGGCCCAACACCAAAGTGCTCTTTTTGGAGAGCCCGACCAATCCGCAATTGGAAATCATCGATATTGCAGCGGTGGCAGAGATTGCCCATGCGGGTGGCGCTTCGCTCACGGTCGATAATGTTTTCGCCACGCCGCTGTTGCAAAGCCCACTCGCGCTGGGCGCCGATTGCGTGGTCTATTCGGCCACCAAACATGTCGATGGACAAGGGCGCTGTCTGGGCGGCGTGATCTTGGCGTCTGAACAATTTATTCAGGAGAAGATTCACAATCTCCTGCGCCAAACAGGCCCCGCCCTTTCGCCCTTCAATGCATGGGTGTTGCTGAAATCGCTCGAAACTTTGCCGGTGCGCGTCAATCATCAAATGCAATCAGCGACGCGTTTGGCTGATTATCTCGCCGGAAAGCCCGGCATTGCCCGCGTGCTCTACCCCACACGCAAAGATCATCCGCAATATGCGCTCGCACAGAAGCAAATGCGCGGCGGCGGAACCGTGTTTTCGTTTGAAATGGCGGGCGGCAAAGAGGCAGCCTTCCGCTTTGCCAATGCTTTGCAGATTGTCAAAATCTCCAACAATCTGGGCGATGCGAAAAGCATTATCACCCATCCCGCGACCACCACGCACCAACGCCTCCCACTCGACGTGCGCTTGGAAATGGGCATTCCTGAAGGACTGTTGCGCTTCTCTGTCGGGCTCGAAGATGTCGAGGATCTCATCGAGGATGTGAACCGCGGTCTGGCCGCGCTCGCCTAAAACACAACTGAAAATTGAAGACTCTAGAGCAACGCACCAGAACTTAAGAGCAGGGCGACAAAATCGCCTCCGCAATTTAGGCTCTGCTTTCTGGTGCTGTGGAGTTTTCGCGTGTCTGTTTTCAAGCGTGGTCAGATCAT
>CAWUNF010000503.1:0-1563 GCA_963923195.1 uncultured Hyphomicrobiales bacterium
GATTTGATTGAGGCTTTGCGCAAATGATCGACCTTTCTGGCATGTTCAATGCGCTTGTCGCTTCACCCATGATCATTCCTGCAGCTTTTGCAGGCATTGCTTGGGGCATTTTGGGTGGCGCATTGCCGGGCATTTCGCCCTCCATCACAATGGCGCTTCTGCTGCCTTTCACCTATGGCGCCGACCCAACAGCGGCTGTCGTGCTTCTCGCCTCGACATATCTTGGCGCAGAATATGGTGGCTCCATTCCCGCCATTCTCATTCGCACACCCGGCACCAATTCTGCCGCAGCCACCGTCATCGATGGTTACGCGATGAAAGAGCAGGGCAAAGCGGGCGAGGCGCTTGGCATTTCGCTCTATTCGACTTTGCTGGGTTCAGTCTTTGGCGTGGCGCTGCTCATCACACTTACACAGCCACTTGCGGCTGTCGCGCTGGCCTTCCAGCCGACCTCTTATGTGGGCTTGGGCATTTTGGGCTTGAGTGTGATTGCCTCTTTGTCAGGTGAATCCTTGATCAAAGGCATGATGGCTGGCCTCATTGGCTTGATGATTGCCACTATCGGCACGGATCCTGTGACCGGCAATAATCGCTTCACCTTTGATGATCCTGAATTGCTGTCTGGCATTCCACCCATCTTGGTGATGGTGGGCATTTATGCTGTCGCTGAATTGTTTGAACAGGCAAGCCAACCCGGTTGGCGCCAGACCAATACAGCCGATGCAGCGATTAAATTACCGGATGCTTTGATGCGTGCGCGTTTGCGCGTGTCGCAAATCATTGGTGCGATCATTGGCTTTATCGAAGGTCTGACGCCGGGTGGCGGCGGTACGATTGCCGCCTTTCTGTCTTATAATGAAGCCAAACGCTGGTCGAAAGCTCCAGAGGAATTTGGGCATGGTTCGCCAGAGGGCATTGCTGCGCCTGAAAGCGCCAATGGGTCTGTGTCTGCAACCGCACTTATTCCGATGATGGGTTTGGGCATTCCAGGTTCCAATTCGGCGGCCGTTTTGCTGGGTGGATTTTTGATCCACGGCATGACACCGGGGCCGCTTTTGTTCACCAAACATTATGATGTGGTGATGGGGCTCTATGCGGGCAAAGTGATTTCACTCTTTGCTCTGTTGGTGGTCGCTTATCTCATCTTGCGACCCTGCATCTGGCTCGTGAACCGCCCGAAACATTATTTAATGGCGTTTATTTTCGCCCTCGTTTTGTCAGGCGTTTATGCGATCCATAATTCGCTCTTCCATGTCGGCATTGCTTTGGCCTTTGGTGTGATCGGCTATGCGATGAAATATTTTCGTATTCCGACATTGCCAATGGTGCTTGGTGTTGTGCTGGGCTTCATGGTGGAATCGAATTACCGCCGTGCGCTTGTCTTGTCCGACGGCGATCACATGACCTTTGTTGAAGACCCGATTGCAGCTTGCCTGCTGCTCGTGGCCTTTGGCTTCATCCTTGTCTCCCTCTTCCGCCATTTCCGCGACAGCATGAAGGCGGGTAAAGAAACGAAAGCAGCATGAGCGAGAAAATCGAAACCTCTATTTCTGAAATCCTCGC
>CAWUNF010000504.1:0-1561 GCA_963923195.1 uncultured Hyphomicrobiales bacterium
AATTTGCGCAAATAGATGAGGCCTTCCTCTCCAGAATGGATATCGGCGGTGATCAATTTTCCTATTTTCTGATGCGGCACATGATGATCGAGGCAAAATTCGTAAAGCCGCTTCTTGCCCTCGACACAGAGGCGACCTTTTAGGCTGCTTGCAGGATAGTTGATGCCCGCGTGAATGACCGTCGTATTGCGTGAGCTTGCGTGCAGGCCTTTTTGCTTTTCAGCTTCAAGGACGATGACTTCACGTCCAGCGAGTGCGAGCTCTCGTGCTATGGCTAACCCCACAACGCCGGCGCCGATGACGATGCATTCGGTATGATACATTGCCCGCCCCAGATTCTTATTCTTTGGTCGAATGCCGCGCTTATGCCGCTGCTAACTTCGATAGATTTGACGAAGTTGATGATTATGTCAAAATCATTGTCACGCATTGATGCTATTTAAACATGTCCGATAGAGGCATTGCGCGGTGTGGTCATGCGGAGAGGAGGGGATTGCATGTCGCTAAATGGCGCTATCATGTTGCGGCGAATCCAAAACATATGTTCTACAGGTTTCGCCTTTTTTTGTTTGTCTAATGCCAGTACCGTTCAAGCGCAATCTGTCGCAGAATTTTATAAGAACAATCCGATCAAAATGATTATCCGGTCAGAGGCGGGTGGGACTTATGACGTCTATTCCCGTATTCTAAGTCGACATATGCCCCGGCATATTCCTGGTCAACCGACGATGGTGAATATCAATATGCCGGGCGGCGGTGGGATTATTGCGGCCAATTATGTTGGGCTCACCGCACCGCGTGACGGCACAATTATGAGCATGATCGGGCTTGGTCTGCCCGTTGATCAGGCCTTAGGGCTGAACAAGAGTTTGCGTATCGATTTGCGTGATTTGAGCTGGATTGGCAGCATTAGCTCTTCCAATCAGATTTTGGTGACGTGGCACTCATCAAAAGTACGTACGCTTGAACAGGCAAAGCAAGTGGAAAGCCAAATTGGGTCAACAGGTGCTGGATCAGTCTCGCAACAATATCCCGCATTTTACAACGCTTTCTTGAAAACCAAGTTCAAGGTAATATTCGGTTATGCCGGCACCAATCAGCTCAATCTGGCGATGGAACGCGGTGAGATTGACGGATCGGGGAGTACGAGCTGGGCGCAATATGTGATGGAAGCTCCGCGTCTGGTGCGAGAAAAACTGATTGTGCCTCTCATTCAAGTGGGTCTCAAAAAAGAGCCCGATTTGCAGCACGTGCCTTTGCTGCTTGATCTCGCTCAAACGGCCGAAGAACGCGCTGCCTTTCGCTTTCTTTCCAATTCCGTTAATTTTGGTCGTCCTATGGCGACGACCCCGCAAGTGCCGCCAGAGCGTCTGGCAAGTCTTCGTGAGGCTTTTGAGAAGACCATTATTGATGAGCACTTCATCGAAGATGTGAAGCGCGCAGGTGGCGAGGTGCGTTGGATGCCAGCGGATGAACTGAGCCAGCTTGTGGCTGAATTGACGACAACTAGCGAGCCGCTCAAATCGAAATTACGTGCGGTTCTCGCACAGCCCTAGGATTT
>CAWUNF010000505.1:0-1557 GCA_963923195.1 uncultured Hyphomicrobiales bacterium
ATGCCGCGCACAACGAGTTGCGTCACGGCACCTGTAGCTGTCAGCGTTGATGTCATCACACCGCGATCATCATCAATCATGAGATCATAGGCGGCTGCCCCGCTACCGCAGGAAAGATTCATCACGCCCGCTTGCGCAGGCGTCACGCTCGTGGCGGCCAAAAGGCCCATCAAGAGGCCTATCAAAATCGTCCGGCGCATCATGTCCCCTCGATCTGCACATGGGCTCATAATGCTAGGATATAGCTTTGATGTCCTTGCGGAAGATCAAAGTTTATTGGCTTAAAGAACAGGGGAAAGGCGGAAGGCAAGCTCTTTCGCCAGCCGTTCAAAGGTCGCGCGCCGTCCCGATGTTGGGCGAAAGGCCAGACCAATGCGCCGGAAGCTTTGCTCACCTGAAAGCGGCGTGCAGCCCACATCCAGCCCGCGCAACAAACCGCCCTCAACCGCCATTTGCGGCAAAAGTGTAATTCCAAGCCCGCTGCCAACCATTTGCACGAGTGTATGCAAGCTCGTGCCTTGAAAGGCATTGTTGCGTCGCGCTGTTTCAAGCGCGCAAGCGGCCAGTGCATGGTCGCGCAGACAATGGCCATCTTCAAGCAGCAGCAAATCTTCCGCGGCAATCTCGCTCGGTCGAATGTCATCACGGCCAGTAAATATGTGGCCTTTGGGATAAACGACCCAGAAACGGTCTTGCGCAATTTCGATTGCGTCGAAATCGCCGGCATAGGGCAGGGCGATGATGGCGGCATCAATATCGCCATCTTCCAATCGTGTCAGAAGCACGCCCGTCTGCTCTTCGCGCAGATAGAATTTCATCTTGGGCAAAGCTTCGCGCAGCGGCGCCATGATGCGCGGCAGAATGAAAGGCCCGACGGTCGGAATAAGACCCAAGTGCAAAACACCCCCCAGCGGGTCTTGCGCGGCCAAGGCCACATCCACCAAATCCTCCGCATCACCGAGCAAGGTGCGGGCGCGCTCTGCAATCTCGCGGCCGATGGGGGTGGGAACCACGGAGCGCTTCGTGCGTTCCAACAGGCGCACGCCCAATATTTGCTCCAGCTCCTGAATGCCTGCGGAGAGCGTGGATTGACCAATCAGACAGGCCTCGGCCGCCTTGCCGAAATGGCAATGGTCAACCAAGGCCACAAGGAAACGAAGTTGGCGCAGGGTGGGAAGGATCTTCATAGGCTCTTCATTAATCGAAAAAAGCGATCAAAACAATCGATATAATTCACTTTTATTGGACGTAGATAGGGCTTAGACAGCCGAGGTCACTTTTGAGGGCGGCGCCGCCGACCCGGACCATGACCCAAGTAGGAGCATCTTATGTCGCTGATCGGTTCGCAGATTAAGCCTTTCAAAGCCCAGGCCTTTAAGGGCGGCAAGTTCATCGAAGTCACCGACCAGTCGCTGCGCGGCAAGTGGTCTGTTGTCTTCTTCTATCCGGCTGACTTCACCTTCGTCTGCCCGACCGAACTCGAAGACCTCGCCGACAATTATGCTGAATTCCAGAAGCTCGGCGTCGAAATCTACTCGGTCTCGACCGACACGCATT
>CAWUNF010000506.1:0-1556 GCA_963923195.1 uncultured Hyphomicrobiales bacterium
GACCCCCGTGAAAAGCTGAAAAGCCTTGTTTGACATGGTGTTGCCTCCATTTTGCCCGCCTTGGCCGGCGGGACTCACCCAGATCACTCGGGTTTAATAAGTGTCAATTGTCGACAATTGACAGGTTGGGTCAAGCCGCCCACCCCAAGTTGGGGCCCTTTGTGGATGAAAAAGCTGATGGCCCTCATCGCTTTCATGCATTGGTGAGCCCAGCGGATTTGACTTGAGCGAGGCTCTCCCCCTTGATGGCGCAGGAATGAGGCGCTGCAACAAGCGCCCTTGGGAGGAATGATGATGAAATTCAAACTTGGCGCGTTGGTTGCGCTTTCTCTTGTTGCGGCGAGCGCTGCTCAGGCCCAACAGCCCAATCTCAATCTCATTGTTGGCTTTGCGCCGGGCGGCTCGGCCGATTCCATCGCGCGTATTGTTGGCGCCCGGATGCAGGAGAAAAGCGGTCGCAATGTTGTGGTGGAAAATCGCCCCGGTGCTGGCGCCAATATAGCCACCAAAGCCGTCGTCACCGCGACGCCCGATGGCAATATGTTGCTGGTGACAACGGCTGCCCTGCCAATCAATGAAACGCTTTATCGCAATAAGGGTTTTGCTGGCACGGTGTTGAAACCCATTGCCGTTGTGGCAACAACGCCGGAAGTCTTTGCCATTGGCAAAAATGACACGTCCAAAGATCTCGCTGAATTTGTCGCCAATCAGAAAGATCGCGAAGTGATTTTTGCAACCGCTGGCATTGGCACAGGTTCGCATATTGCGGGTGAATATTTCTTCAAATTCATTTTGAAGGCCAATCCGAAACATGTGCCCTTCCGCGGTGGCCCTGATGCGACCAATGCTTTGATGGGCGGCCATGTGCCGATGGTTGTGTCATCTCTGTCGGGCTTTGCAGCACAAGTGGCGAATGGCGACATTCGCGGTCTGGCCATTGCTGCCGATCAACGCAACCCTGTTGTGAAAAATGTGCCGACATTTACGGAAGTGGGCTATCCCGGCTTTACGTCCTTGTCATGGGTTGGCTTCTTCGCGCCTCCCGGTACGCCAGACGCCATTATCACCGCTTATAATAAGCAGATTGATGATATTGTGCGCGAGCCAGCCATTACTGAAAAGTTGCGCGCCATTGGTTTTGATCCCATGTATGGCGATGTGAAAAATTCTGAAAGCTTCATGACCAAAGAATATTCAGAATGGAAAAAGCGCGTCGAAGCGCTGGATTTGAAGGTCGATTAAAAATGGCGATCAGCGAGAAAATCCGCACCCTCATTTATAACGCATGGGATGATGGCTATCCCTGTCTTGTGGCAACAGAAGGCGAAACGGGCCCCAACATCAGCCCCAAAGGTTCGATGCTTGTCTTTGATGATGAGCATCTCGCCTATTGGGAACGCTCCAAACGCTCCGCCTATGCCAATGTGCAGAAAAACAAACGCGTCTGTGTGATGTATTCCAATTTTGCCGCGCAACGCGCTGGCGTTTTGGAATCAGGTTTCTTGCGTTTCTATGGCACGGTGGAATTGCATGAGAGCGGCCCCATTCATGAGGCT
>CAWUNF010000507.1:0-1555 GCA_963923195.1 uncultured Hyphomicrobiales bacterium
CACTGAGCTTTATGACATTTTTATCACAGTGCCAGATTGAGCATGAGGCCCAAATTTTGAACCGCGGCGCCCGAAGCGCCTTTGCCCAAATTGTCCAAACGAGCGATGAGAACGGCATGGCCATGTTTCGCGCTGGAGGCCACACGAATATCCAGCCGATTGGTGTCGTTGAGCCCCTGCGCATCCAATTTGCCATTGGCTTCTGCCGCCACAACGGAAACAAATTCGCTGCCCTGATAATGTTTTGCGAGGGCTGATTCAAAATCTGCTGCAGCGGGTTTTCCCGGCAGACTGGCTAGATTAAGCGGGATAGAGACGATCATGCCCTGCCGGAAATTGCCGACTGAGGGGACGAAAAGAACGCGCGTCTCGAGTTTGGAATAGGCTTGAATTTCGGGAATATGCTTATGCTCAAGCCCCAAAGCATAGAGCTCAAAAGGCGCGGCCGTGCCCGCCTCATAAGCCTCAATCATGGATTTGCCGCCCCCCGAATAGCCCGAGACGGCATTGATCGTGAGCGGGGTTGTGGGGGCCAAGAGACCTGCCTCAACGAGGGGGCGCAAAAGCGCTATGGCCCCTGTCGCATAGCAACCCGGATTGGCCACCCGCCGCGCCTGAGCAATAGCCTCACCCTGCCCCTGGGTCAGTTCAGGAAAGCCATAGGTCCAGCCATTGGCAACACGATGAGCGGTCGAGGCATCGAGAATCCGCGGGCCACCTCCGGGCAAACTATCGGCCAAAGCCACCGTCTCTTTGGCCGCATCATCAGGCAGGCAGAGAATGACCACATCGACACCCGCCATCAGCGCACGCTTGGCGTCCGGGTTTTTGCGCTCGGCTGGGTCAATGCTGACAAGTTCAAGGTTGGCATGGTGGGACAGCCGCTCGCGGATCCCCAGACCCGTCGTGCCCGCCTCGCCATCAATGAAAATCCGCGCCCTCGCCATCGCCCTGCTCCCAAATCTCCTGTCGCCTCGTCGCGCTTTGTTTTGTCGCAGTCAATGAAAAACGCTCCGGCAGACCGACGCTTTCGCCAAAAAAGAAAAGCCCCGGCAGGCCGGGGCTCTTTGATCAGCTGTCGTGGTGCTTCTTCTTAGGCGAAGAAAGGAACCAGCGCGGCAATTGCGGTCAGGACAACGCCAGTGCCAACAGCGTAAAGTTCAACACGGTTCTCAACCATTTTGGCCTCCGGTTTTTGGTGCGATGCAGAATTGCTTATGTGCACTGCATATAAACCGGAAAAGGCGATCAACAAGCGCTAAAGCCTCAGGCCAGCCATGCGATAATCGCATGGCCTATTAAACTTTCGTCAAGAATCAGCCCTTCTCATGCGGCTTATGCATGACTTTCGTTTATTGGTTCGATTTCAATTGAACATCGACCAGAGCGAAAAAGGTCGCGGGATCGCCAATGGCTGATAGGCGTGACACAGGCACGGGCGCGCCGCGCGCTTTGAGGCTCAAAGTGAAGTTTTTGGACTCGCGCAAAAAGTCCTGAGCCGCGCGCGCCAGAGGCAAAGCGGCCGGATCTCCGCCCAACAACAAAGGCAGCATTT
>CAWUNF010000508.1:0-1548 GCA_963923195.1 uncultured Hyphomicrobiales bacterium
GACCTCGCGCGCGATCTTGAAGCTGTGCTTGACCGTCCCGCTGACCTCGTGACGGCGGCGGCTTTCTTCGATCTTGTCGCGCCGGATTGGCTGGCCCATTTCTGCGCCGCGCTGCTGGAGCGGCGCCTGCCGCTTCTTGCGGTGCTCACCTATGACGGCCTTGAACGCTGGACCCCGCCCCATGCTGCGGACGCCGAGGTGCTCGCCGCCTTCCACGCCCATCAGATGAGCGACAAGGGCTTCGGCCCCTCCGCTGGCCCCGGCGCCTTCGCCCTGCTGGCGCAGGCCTTCCGCAGCGCAGGCTGGCTCGTCACTCAGGGCGCGAGCCCATGGGCGCTGACGGCGCCGGATGAGGCGCCGCTGATCGCAGCCCTCGCCGAAGGCGCGGCGGGCGCGGTGGCCGAGACCGGGCGCGTCGGGCCTGCCGATCTCGCCTCATGGCTTGAGGCCCGGCGCGTGGCGCAGGGGTGCCAGATCGGCCATATGGATATTTTCGCGGCGCCCTAGCGGCGCGACGGCAGCATCCGCTGCAGCACGCCGTCGCGCTTGATGAAAGTGTGCATGATCGCGGCGCCGATGTGGCTGAGGATCAGCAGCGCCATCAAAATCCCGAGAATTTTATGGGCCGCCGCCAGCGCGTCAAAGATTGGCTCGCTCTTTGGCATGAGGTGCGGCAGGGTGAAGAAGCCAAAGACCGAGACATCCACGCGATAGGCCGAAGTCATCAGCCAACCGATCAGCGGCATCAGGAAGAGCAGCGCAATCAATGAGTGATGCACGCCGACGGAGGCGCGGCGTTCGAATGGCGTGAGCGTGTCGAGGGGCGCGGGCACGCCGAGCATCCGACGCGCCGCCACGCGCACAAGGGCCAGCGCGAAGACCGTGACGCCGAAGGATCGGTGCATGTCGAAGATCTGGTTCTGCAGATCGCCTTCGGGCATGCGGACCATGATGATCCCGCCGGGGATGATCATCAGCACGATGAGCGCTGTTATCCAGTGGATCCATTTCGACAGGGGTGAATAAACCGTTGCAAGCTTCGCCATGGCCTCAACCTCCCTTTCCCGGCTTCTCGGGATTCACGCCTTCATAGGCTTTTACGTCTGCTTGGCAGAGTGGTTCATCAGCCGTGGGACGCATGCGATGAACCAATCATCTTATTGACCACAAAGCGCCATTTGCCGAACCGAAGGCGAGGGGCTCGCCTCCGGAAAGATCGCAATCTCAAAATTGTTGCGTATTATTGCTGTATATGTTAAGAATGATTTTTACAGATTGGAATAATTTCGGAGAAATTTCTATGTCGGCTCTCATCGGCAGAGCGATCTGGTGGATTGGTGTCGCCTGCGCAATTTTCCTTGTAGCCGTAGCGTTTCGGCCGTTCATTTTATTTGTGGCAGGACTGAGTTCCAGACCTTTTGATTGGTTTGAAATGGGGCTCAATTCGTTAATTGCGTTGCTTCCTTTGACGCTTGCTCGCCTGGCCAGATATATTCTGATGAATGATTAAGTCCTTATTGGGCAAAGCCTTTTCGTGAAATTTTGCGC
>CAWUNF010000509.1:0-1541 GCA_963923195.1 uncultured Hyphomicrobiales bacterium
CGCGCTTTGTCATTCGCATCCCAATAAAAACCTTCTGTGACGTAAAGGCCCTTGGCGACGTCAAGGCCAAGCGCGCGAATATCGCTGATGACCATCAAGAGGCCCGCCACAACCTGATTGCCAGACATGAGGCCAAATTCTGCGGCCTGTTTGATCGCGTTGGTTGTGTCTTCACCCACATTGGCCAGTGCAACCACTTGTGCCTTGGAGGCTTGCGCTTGCAACAGGAAGGAGGAGAAGTCGGAGGCTGCGAGTGGATGGCGCACTGCGCCCACAACCGTGCCGCCACCGGCGCGCACGACACGCTCAGCGGAAGCTTGCATTTGATGACCGAAGCCGAAATCAGCGGTGAGGAAAAACCAGCTTTTGAGACCGCGCTCCAACAAAGCGCGTGCCGTACCTGCTGCGAGTGAGTTCGTGTCATCGGCAATATGCACGGTGGTGGGGGAGCATTGGCCGGTGGTGAGTTCGGGCGTGGCGGCTTCCGCCACGAGAATGATCTTCTCACGCTCTTTGCCAAGGCGCGCGACTGCAAGGGCTGATGGCGTGTTGGGCAGATCAGTGATCGCATCGACATTTTCAACATCAAACCAGCGGCGCGCGATTTGCGCGGCAACATCGGGCTTGTTGAGGAAGTCGGCTTGAATGACATCAACCTTCATGCCGGCTGCCTGTCCGCCATGATCTTCAACCGCCATGCGTGTGGCGAGTACCGCGCCGGGGCCGCCAATCTCCATCGAGTAGCCAGAGAGATCGCCCATGACGCCGATGCGCACTTGGCCGGCTTGCGCGCGGGCGGAGGAGATTAAAGGAAGGCTTGCAGAGGCTGCGAGAAGTTGGCGACGGGTGAGGCGGGTCATACACTCATCCTTTCAGGCACAAAAATTCCGTGGCGCTTCAAGCGCGTTCTGTCTGCGGTGTTGAGAGAATGGGCGGGCCAACACAGCCCGCCCTGTTGTCTTAGCTCTTGACGTAAAGCTGAGCGCCGCCGTCCAGGAATTCCTTGCTCTTCTCGGCCATGCCTTCGATCACAGCCTTCTCATTGTCGAGCATGGCTTGTGCTTCGACGCGCAGATCCTGCGTGATCTTCATCGAGCAGAATTTCGGGCCGCACATGGAGCAGAAATGCGCGACCTTATGCGCGTCCTTCGGCAGCGTCTCGTCATGATAGGCGCGCGCCGTGTCAGGATCGAGGCCGAGATTGAACTGGTCTTCCCAGCGGAAATCGAAACGGGCGCGCGAGAGCGCATCGTCGCGGATTTGCGCCGCCGGATGACCCTTGGCGAGATCGCCCGCATGAGCGGCGATGCGATAGGTGATGACGCCTGTCTTCACATCGTCACGGTCGGGCAGGCCGAGATGTTCTTTCGGCGTCACATAGCAAAGCATCGCGCAACCGAACCAGCCGATCATGGCGGCACCAATGCCGGACGTGATGTGGTCATAGCCCGGTGCAATATCGGTCGTCAGCGGTCCAAGCGTGTAGAAGGGGGCCTCGTGGCATTCCTTCAGCTGCTTTTCCATATTCACTTTGATCTTGT
>CAWUNF010000510.1:0-1526 GCA_963923195.1 uncultured Hyphomicrobiales bacterium
TGCATGAAGCGGTTGATCTGGTCGCGCTTCTTGGTCAGCACATCAACCGATGTCGCAGTGATGCGCACGGTCTGATCTTTGAGAGACGTGTCATTGCCCGTTGCCAATTTGCGGATTTTGCCTTGATCGAGCAATTCAAGACCGTGTGGAGGCGCAGACCAGCCAATATCAACTTGGCCAGACATGACTTGCGTCAGCGTGGCTGTCGGGCTGCCCGTGGCCGTTGGCGTCGCCTTGGTGCCGAGTTCTTCAGTAAAGGCTTTCACGACCGTCTGGGTCGACGAGCCATTGGTGGAATAAGCAATCGTCTTGCCTGCATTGCCTGCAATGGCGGTGATGCTCGATTCTGCTTTCACATACCAATAGAGATCGCCAGCGCCCGTTGATTGCGCGCCAATGATACGGATGGGCGCGCCCTTGGAATAAGCGCCAATCGCCCCCAATGTGCCAATCGCGACACCCACATCAACGGCGCTTGAAATCACCGCTTGCTGCGTTTCGCCTGAGCCTTGCGTGTAGAGAATTTCAAGGTCGAGATTATATTTTTTGGCCATGCCAGAGCGCTGCATGATTTCGGGCACGGACGAATCCCAATTGCCGCGCTGTCCTGCGGCTACTTTCATCTTGTCTTGCGCGAAAGCTGCACCGCTCATGTGCAGACCGACGAGAAGCGCGCCCGTTGCCACCATCACGCGACCGAATGTGCTCTTCATGGTTTCACTCCCAATTCGGGCCGCATTTTTGACGGCCTCATCTCGACTATTGTGACGATTACGGGCCAAAAGGCCAGAGGGATCATTTGGCCCCAGACAAAGTCCGCCAATCCGTTTCCTTCGGCATGACACCCTCAAATGAGGCGAGTTTGGCGCGTTTTTCACCTGTGAGGTCAGCGCCAATGGCAGGCTCACCCTTCATGAAGCGCTGCACCGCATCCACCATTGTGCGGCGGAATTGGACGATGGCCAAATCGCTGGCGCCAAGCCGCTCATCGCCGCGCTGGGCAATGGCGCCCATCGTCTCCCACATGGCAATATCTTGATTGGGGAAGCCGCGAATGCCGGTAAAATCGCCAAGCTTTTGCGCCTTGCGATCTTGCCCGTAATTTTGCGCGCGACCTTGAATCTTGCGATAGGTTTTATCGAGATCAATGCCAAGCTGTTGGCCAGTAAATTTGCGCCAGCTCTCCGTATCCGTGCCTTCTTGTGGACCATCGCCCGGCGTCCATGCCATCAAATAGAGAATGGAATTCTCATCATCGACCGGCATGTTCATCTGCGCGACATTGTAAACATTATTCGGCGGGATCAGCACATACATGGGCGCAACAAATAAAGTGATGCGCAGATAATCATGCGTTTGCGCATTGGCGATGGGCTTGCGGATCGCGACATAGTGAAAACCGAAATCCGTTTCTTCCGCTTGCAGGCGTGGCGACTTGTCGGTCGAGGGGCGTTGCCAGCTCGTGCCAGTGGCGGTTGAGCCATTGACGCGGGCGGGCGGCATATCGGTTGAATGGAGGCTTGATG
>CAWUNF010000511.1:0-1522 GCA_963923195.1 uncultured Hyphomicrobiales bacterium
CCTTCTTCTTACCAGCGGCAATGACATAAGCGTCTTCGCGACCACCCGTTTCAACCGCATCCTTGGCAAGCATTTTCACCGAATGTTCGAGACCACCGGCGAGATAAAGGCCAAGCGTATCGACCATGCAGCGCTTGCCGATGCGCAAAGCCTCTGCCGGCAATTTGTCGTAAGACACGCTCTCGATGAATTGGATCGCTTCGGCGGTGACATTCTGTTTTGTGCTCATCGAGAAACCTTCTTTGCTTTCGTGTCTGAATAGTCTTCGGTGTGGGTCAGGCGCTCGCGCGCCCGCATAACATGATCAAAATGCGCGCGATGGGCGCGCATCCCGTCTTTCGCGGCAATGGCATCCACCATTTCGCGATGTTCGCTATTTGATATGGCCAATCCCCCGCCCTGCACGAGCGAACGCGCACGGAAGAGATGGAGCATTTTCACAAGATCCCGGTAATGGCTCGCCAGAACAGGATTGCCGGAATGATCAATGATGAATTCATGCAATTTCAGATTGAGCGGATAGTAAGATTCAAAATCCTTCGCCTTGGCCGCTTTTTCCATAGCTAAGACGAGATCTTTCAAATCTTTCACTTGCTCTGGCGACAGACGTTCGGCGCAAAGCCGTCCCGCCTGACCAAAAAGTGCGGCGCGCACATCATAAATATCGCAAGCCTCTTGCAGCGAGATGGAACGCACAAAGACGCCACGATTGGGCTTGAGTTCCACAAGCCCGCCCGCTTCTAAAGCCCGCAAAGCTTCGCGGATCGGGCCCCGACTTGTGCCAAAGCGCAAGGCCAATTGGTTTTCGTTCACACGGTCGCCGGGCGCAATTTCGCCAGCCATAATCATGCGCTCGACCTCCGCCTCGATGAGAACGGCGAGCGAACGCACTTTAATGGGCGCGATATGTTCGACCGGCGAATTCATGTCAGAGATCAGATCCGCATTTCGCGCAGACGTTTCGGGCCATTGGGCCCGAAAGCATCCACGACAATGGTCCGCGCAAGTTCGGCTTGCGCCGACGTCCAACCGCCATAAATCGCATTGTCGACGAATTTCGTCTGCAATTCGTCGAGCGACATGGGGGCCGCCTTACCGCCGCGCATAAAGCCCTGTTTCACTTCGCGGACTTCGCCACTCTTCAGCGTGGCGCGCAAATGGCCGATGAACTGATCGGGATAGGGATCATCCGGATTGATCTTGTAAGAGATCTTTCCAGCCAAAGCGCGTGCACGCGGTTCGATGATGGAGGCGTCTGTAAACTGATTAAGACCTGCCTTGCCTTCAACAAAGCCAAGCGCCATGCAAAACGGCGTCGAGAATTTTGCCGCATAAGGTGTGGGGGGATTGTGCTTGACGTTGAGCGGTTCCCAGAGGCGATGAACCGTGCCCTCGCCCACATCACATTCGATCTTCACAATATCATCGAGCTTCACGCCCTGCTTGGCGAGTTCGATGGCGCAATCGATGAAGGGCTGCGTCATGGTTCCGCAGGCATAGGGCTTGAAGACAATGTCATCAA
>CAWUNF010000512.1:0-1520 GCA_963923195.1 uncultured Hyphomicrobiales bacterium
CCCGGCCCGACTTCGTCGGCCCCCCCTCCCCACAAGGGGGAGGGTTGAGCCGCGCGCGCAACTTAGTCCCTCTCCCCCTTGTGGGGAGAGGTTAGGAGTGGGGGTCTACGCATCTGCATCCTCTCCTTATATTCTCAATTTTTGAGAATATGAATTGACTCTCAAACGGGTCTCTTCTAGCCTCTTGGGCAAAGGGGAGGATTCCAATGACTTATTCCGCGCTTCATGCGGCCGCCTATCTGCATCACATTGAGCTGCAGAGCTCGAACCCCGAGCGGCTTGCCAAATTTTATGGTTCGGCCATGCAAATGCAGGTCGAAAAGCAGGGCGATGTTTTCATCTGCCGGGGCCCGCAGCGCCGCCTCATCGTCTCGCAAGGCCAGGACAAGAAGCTGGCGCTTGGCGCCTTTGCCTGCCGCGATGCAGAAGCACTGGATGGCTTGCGTGGTCGCGCTGCAGAGGAAGGTTTGAACCCGCAGGATGCGCCCTCGCTTCTGATGGACAAGGCTTTTGCCGTTACTGATCCAGACGGCAATAAAATCCTCTTTGGTTTGGCGAAGAAAGATCCGGAAGGATTGAGCGGCCTCAAGGGCCCGACGCAGCATTTGACGCTTGCCACACATGATCCCGAAAAGATCGAAGCTTTTTACGCGGGCAAACTTGGCTTTGCTGTGTCAGATCGCGTGCGCAAGCCCAATGGTGAAGTGGCAACCGTCTTTACGCGTTCCAATCATGAGCATCACACTTTGGCCTGCTTCCGCTCAGATCGCGTTGGTGTTGATCATCATTCTTATGAAGCGGGCGATTGGAATGTCATTCGCGATTGGTGCGATCATCTCGCAACACTCGATATTCAATTGATGTGGGGGCCGGGGCGTCATGGTCCGGGCAATAATCTCTTCATCTTCATTGTTGATCCGGATGGCAATTGGATTGAGATTTCGGCTGAGCTGGAAATCATCCATGATCGCCCGGTGAAAGAATGGCCCCATGCTGAGCGCACGCTCAACCTCTGGGGCAAGGGCATTTTGCGCAGCTAAGAGAGTTTCAGCGCATGGCAGGTCTGTCACGATATATGGCTGTGTTGCGTCTTTTTTCTGAAAGGCTCCCGACATGGACCGTGGCAGATATGGCGGATGCGCTGCATGTGCCGCAAAGCACGGCCTATCGCACCGTGCGCGATCTTTTGAGTGAGGGCTTGGTCGAAATGTCAGCCGAGGCGCGCTATCGCCTCGGGCCCGCCTTTATTGAATTTGATCGTCTCACGCGTCTCACCGATCCGCTCCTCATTGCGGGCCAAGATCTATTGCGCGATGTGGTGAAAGAGGCGGGCATTCCTTGCGTGGCTTTGCTCTCGCGTCTTTATGGGCGCGAAGTCATGTGCATTGCTGATCATGCTTCGCCTGATGCGTCTTTTTCGCCCAGTTATGAGCGTGGGCGCCCCATGCCTTTGACGCAAGGCGCAACATCCAAAGCCATTCTCGCGCGCTTGCCAGCGAAACGCTTGGTGAAACTGATTG
>CAWUNF010000513.1:0-1520 GCA_963923195.1 uncultured Hyphomicrobiales bacterium
CGCAAGGACACCGCCGTCCACGTTTCTCTTTCTTCCGATACACATGTCAAACAGCAGCTTCCAAACGCGCTCGACAGGAAAGTGCCCGGTTGCCCGGCACCATGCGCCATCGGAGGTCAGGAAGAGGGCGGCGTCTCACTGAAGAGCGCGTCACCGCAGTGGGGCGTTTCTAGTCCTTGCCCAAGAATGAGTCAACAGCGATTTCAAAAAAGGCAGAAGGATTTACCCACAGGCAGAGGGGTCAAAAGCCACGTCCGCGCCCGATACCCCACAGGGGAATAAAATCATATAATTTCAATAAGTTATATCGAAATTGCCATAATGGGCGGAGATCGCCCCCCGCAAGCCCTGCGCGGCACACATAGCTGCCCGCCCCAAGGCGCGCCTCAAGCCCCACATAAGCCCCATGCGCCTGTCGGCTTGACCACGACAGGCCACCGCCTCAAAAACTCACCTTGAGAAAACCAAAAACCAACGGGCACGATCATGCACGACCATCACCACCACGGCCATCACAACCATCATGGCCACCATCACGGGCATGATCACAAGCACCACCACCATCATCACCATCACGATCACGCGCCAAAAGATTTCGGAAAAGCCTTTATCATTGGGCTTATTCTCAACATTGGCTTTGTGATTGCCGAAACGGCTGCGGGCATTATCGGCAATTCAATGGCGCTGATTGCAGATGCCGGACATAATGCTTTTGATGTTTTAGGCCTCATCGTGGCTTGGGCTGGCATGAGTCTGGCCAAACGCCCGCCCAATGATCGCTTTTCATTTGGCCTTGGCAAATCCTCTGTTCTGGCTGCTTTCATCAACGGCATGTTGCTGCTTGTCGCCGTTGGCGCCATCACAATTGAAGCTGTGCAGCGCTTGATGAATCCTGCACCTGTTGCCACCAATCTGATGATGGGCGTGGCTGCAGCAGGCGTTGTTGTGAATGGCCTCACGGCATTCATGTTTGCTGGTGGTGCGAAGAGCGACATTAATATTCGCGGCGCTTTCATTCACATGGCAGGCGATGCAGCGATTTCGGCTGGCGTTGTGGTTGCGGGCTTTATCATCTCGCTGACCGGCCTCATCTGGATTGATCCTTTGATGAGCCTCATCCTCAATGCAGTGATTGTGTGGGGCACATGGGGCTTGCTGACGTCCGCCTCACGCATGGCCTTGTCAGGCGTGCCGGATGATGTCGATCCAGACGCGATCCGCTCCACTTTGCTCGGCCTGCCGGGCGTGCGCGAAGTCTGCGATCTGCATGTCTGGTCGCTCTCAACACAAGAAAAGGCGATGAGCTGCCATTTGGTGATGCCCGCGGGCCATCCGGGCGATGCCTTTTTGATCGAAGCCGCGCGCATTATGAAAGCGCGCTATAAGATTGGCCACCCGACCTTCCAAATTGATCTGGAACGGCAAGTCAATTGTCCTTTGCAGAGCGCATCTTGAGTTGCAGATTTGTGGCCAAACTGATCTGATCTTGAAAAAAGATCAGGGAGGGAATGATGGCCACA
>CAWUNF010000514.1:0-1520 GCA_963923195.1 uncultured Hyphomicrobiales bacterium
CCAGAGCTGTTTTGCCCATGCCGGGACGCCCTGCAACAATCACCAAGTCAGAGCGCTGCAGGCCACCCATTTTCTTGTCGAGATCAATCAGGCCCGTGGCAATGCCTGCCAATTTCCCATCGCGCTCATAGGCATTGGCGGCCATATCGACCGCCGATTTTAGGGCCGCGCTGAAGGTTTGGAAGCCGCCGTCATATTTGCCCTGTTCGGCAATTTCATAGAGGCGACGCTCAGCCTCTTCAATTTGCTCGCGGGGTGGCGCATCGACTGGCGTATCATAGGCAGTGTTGACAATGTCTTCGCCAATATTGATGAGCTGGCGGCGCACGGCGAGATCATAAATGGTGCGACCATAATCCTGCGCATTGATGACGGTCGTGGCCTCGGCCGCCAAACGCGCCAAATATTGCGGCATGGTAATGCCGCCCAGATCATGATCGCCCAAAAAGGTTTTGAGCGTGACCGGGGTTGCTGTCTTGCCCGCCTTGATGAGCTGCATCATCACTTCATAGACGCGCCGATGCAATTCTTCGGAAAAATGTTCCGGATTGAGAAAATCAGAAACACGATCATAGGCGTCATTATTGACGAGGATCGCGCCGAGCAAAGCTTGTTCAGCTTCGATATTATGAGGCGGCGTGCGATAGGCGGGAGCTGAAGGATCCGCTGGTACCAGATTCAAGCGACCGGCATATTGTTCGACAGCGGACATGACGTCTCATCATTCCAATGAGTTCGGGGACGCGGTTTTTTTAAAAATCCCGAAGCGAAAGAAACGCCCGCATCGGGGCGTTTGTCATGGCACCCTTCCGCGCCAATCGCGAGAGCCAAGATGACACAGATTTGTGTAAGAGGCTGGTCATTCCCGTTACGCACAGGCTCCCACAAAGCGCAAAAGTTGGTCTTGACACTTTTCTGCCCGCAACGGGAATTCGCGCAGTCTGAGGGTCAAAAAAAAGCCCGCGACTTTCGCCGCGGGCTCTTCTTCAAAAAGTTGGAGGCGATTAGCGGTCGCCGAGGCTGCCGCCAGCATCCGCCAGTGCGGCACCCACTTCAAGGCCCAGATCATCCATCGAGGTTTCTTCGCGCACGATGATTTCTTCGCCCTTCGCCTGACGCTCAGCTTCTTCAGCCGAACGTGCGACATTGACGGTGATTTTGGCTTCGACTTCTGAGTGCAACTGCACAGGCAGATTGTGCAGACCCAATGTCTTGATCGGGGTCGAGAGCACAATTTGATTGCGATTGACCGAAACGCCGCCAGCCGTGATGACTTCAGCAATGTCGCGCGTTGAGACCGAACCATAGAGCTGGCCAGTTTCGCCCGCCTGACGGATGATCACGAAAGTCTTGCCGTCGACCTTATCAGCAACGGCTTGAGCTTCTTTCTTCAATTCCAGATTGCGGGCTTCGAGCTGGGCGCGCTGGCCTTCAAAATGCTTCTTATTGGCTTCATTGGCGCGCAGAGCCTTGCCGCGCGGCAGCAGGAAGTTGCGAGCAAAACCGTCCTTGACGCGCAC
>CAWUNF010000515.1:0-1515 GCA_963923195.1 uncultured Hyphomicrobiales bacterium
CCCGGCCCGCATAAAATGCCGATGCGCGGCGTTTGCCGACTGCCCGGCAAAACCAATTGGGCGGCGGCATCCGCCACGGCCTCACCCGCCTTTTCCATAAGCGCAAAGCCAGGCACCCCCGCAGCAATGGCGGCGGCATCCGCGCGGGCCATTTCGGTCGGGGTCAGCAGTTCAAGAGTATCGGGCCAATGGATCGGCAGGGAGGTCATAGGCTCATGGTGGTGCCTCAAAGCGCCGGAGGCAAGCGACCCCGCAAAAAGACGAAATGGACGCCAAGCCCATTCTCAGTCATGCTGCACTGCGAAACCGGAGTTTTCCAATGGTCAGCAAGACGCCGCGCAAATTCTTTGAAGCCTTGGCCGCTGGTGCGCCCGCGCCCTATCGCGACGTGCCGGTGCGCTTGGAGCGGATGATTCATTTCGTGCCGCCTCATGTCGAAAAGCTGCGCGCACGCGCGGGCGAACTCGCCAAAGAGGTCGATGTCATTCTCGGCAATCTTGAAGATGCGGTTCCGGTGGAAGCGAAAGAAGCCGCACGTGCGGGCTTCATCGACATGCTGAAGAGCACGGACTTCGGCACGGCGGGCGTGTGGACGCGCATCAATGCGCTGAACTCACCGTGGGTGCTCGATGATATCACGCAGATTGTCGGCAATGTGGGCAACAAGCTTGATGTGATCATGCTGCCCAAGGTCGAAGGGCCGTGGGACATTCACTATCTCGACCAATTGCTCGCGCAATTGGAAGCACGCCACAATGTGCAAAAGCCCATTCTCATTCATGCCATTTTGGAAACAGCGGAAGGCGTGAAAAATGTCGAAGAAATTGCAACCGCCTCCCCGCGTATGCATGGGATGAGCTTGGGGCCTGCAGATCTCGCCGCCTCACGCGCCATGAAGACAACGCGCGTGGGCGGTGGCCATCCCGAATATAAAGTTTTGGCCGATGCGCAAGGTGATGCGCCGCGCACAGGCTTTCAGCAAGATTTGTGGCATTACACTGTTGCGAAAATGGTCGATGCTTGTGCATCGGCTGGCATCAAGCCTTTCTATGGCCCGTTTGGTGATTTTTCAGATTCCGCGGCTTGCGAAGCACAATTTCGCAATGCCTTTTTGATGGGCTGCGCGGGCGCATGGACTTTGCATCCAAGCCAGATCGCCATTGCCAAACGCGTTTTTTCACCCGATCCGGCAGAAGTTGCTTTTGCTTTGAAAATTCTCGAAGCCATGCCCAATGGCACGGGCGCCGTGATGATCGACGGCAAAATGCAGGACGACGCCACATGGAAACAGGCGAAAGTCATTGTCGATCTCGCGCGCCAAGTGGCGGCCAGCGACAAAGACTTCGCAGCCAAGGCGGGGTTGTAAGAAAGTTTGGATTGCCGCGTCGCCTTCGGCTCCTCGCAATGACGGGAGAGAGGTGATGCTTTCGGGCCTGTCATTGCGAGCGTGAGCCGAAGCAATCCAGAAAAGCCCCCAAAATTTGACACGCACCCCTGCTCCGTCTTACCCCATGC
>CAWUNF010000516.1:0-1511 GCA_963923195.1 uncultured Hyphomicrobiales bacterium
GCGCCTGAAACCATTCGCTCAGCGCTTGTGCCTCTTCTTGAAACTTTGCGCGGCCGCCCAGCGCCGCGCGTCTGGCAATAGGGAGTCTTATTCCCATGAATCTTACGCCGCGTGAAAAAGATAAATTGCTGATCGCCATGGCAGCTCAGGTGGCGCGCAACCGTTTGGCGCGCGGTGTGAAGCTCAATCATCCCGAAGCAGTCGCGCTCATCACCGATTTTGTGGTGGAAGGCGCGCGTGATGGCAAAAGCGTTGCCGAACTCATGGAAGCAGGCGCACATGTCGTCACCGCTGATATGGTGATGGAAGGCGTCGCAGAAATGATCCACGACGTGCAGGTGGAAGCCACTTTCCCTGACGGCACCAAACTTGTGACTGTGCATGAGCCGATCCGCGGCTCGGCTTCGAAAGATGTGCCGGGGGCTGTCATGGCAGCCGCTGGCGACATTCTCATGAATGAAGGCCGCACAACGGTGACACTGAAAGTGTCGAATACAGGCGACCGCCCCATTCAAGTGGGCTCGCACTATCATTTCTTCGAAACCAATGCGGCACTGTCGTTTGATCGTGCGCAAGCGCGCGGCATGCGACTTGATATTCCAGCAGGCACCGCTGTGCGTTTCGAGCCCGGACAATCGCGCGAAGTGCAACTCGTCGCCCTCGCTGGCAAGCGTGAAGTCTATGGCTTCCGTGGCGATGTTATGGGCAAACTCTAAGAGGGAGATGAAAGATGGCAACCAAACTCTCCCGCGCCGCTTATGCGGATATGTTCGGCCCCACCACCGGCGACAAGTTGCGTCTCGCTGACACCGCCCTCGTTGTCGAGATCGAAAAAGATTTCACCATCTATGGCGAAGAGGTGAAATTCGGCGGCGGCAAAGTCATTCGCGATGGCATGGGCCAGTCGCAGCTCTCGCGTGCAGAAGGGGCGGTCGATACCGTCATCACCAATGCGGTCGTCATCGACCATTGGGGCATTGTGAAATGTGATGTGGGCCTGAAAGACGGGCGCATTGCGAAACTCGGCAAAGCGGGCAACCCGGAAATTCAGCCGGGCGTCGATATTATTATTGGCCCCGGCACGGAAGTGATTGCGGGCGAAGGCAAGATCCTCACCGCTGGCGGTTTCGATACGCATATTCACTTCATCTGCCCGCAGCAGATCGAAGAAGCTTTGATGTCCGGCGTCACTTCCATGCTGGGCGGTGGAACAGGTCCGGCAACGGGCACCTTTGCAACGACCTGCACGCCCGGCCCTTGGCACATTGCACGCATGATTGAGGCGGCCGATTCCTTCCCGATGAATTTGGGCTTTGCAGCCAAAGGCAATGCGGCCACACCGCGCGGCCTTGTGGAGCAGATTGAAGCCGGCGCTTGCGCCATGAAGCTTCATGAAGATTGGGGCACGACGCCGGCTGCCATCGACAATTGTCTGTCGGTTGCCGACGACACAGACGTGCAGGTGATGATCCACACCGACACGCTGAATGAATCGGGCTTTGTCGAAGACA
>CAWUNF010000517.1:0-1507 GCA_963923195.1 uncultured Hyphomicrobiales bacterium
GCCCTCTAAGTATGGGCGCAGCCACTCCCGAGGAGGATTCATGTCGAGCGACGAGCTGAAGCAGGCCCTGCGGATCACGAAGAAGGAGCCTGCCGCGCAAGGCATCGAATTTTTCGAGCTGAAGCGGGCGGATGGCGGCGAGCTGATGCCCTTTATGCCGGGCGCACATGTCACTTTGCGGGTCCCCAATGGCGAGTTGCGCAAATACTCGCTCTGCAATGATGCGGAAGAACGCGACCGCTATTGCATTGCCGTGAAGCGCGAAGAGGGCGGGCGCGGTGGCTCGGTCAGCCTGATCGATGAAGCCAAGCTTGGTGACGAGATCATGGTCTCGGCCCCGCGAAATGATTTCGAGCTCGTCACGGCCCCACAATATGTTTTTGTCGCAGGCGGCATCGGGATCACGCCGATCCTGTCCATGATCCGCTGGATCCGCGCTACCGGCGCGGCCAAATTCAAGCTCTATTATCTGACACGCTCGCCCGAGACGACGGCCTTTCTCGACGAACTGAAAGCGCCCGAATTGCGCGGCATGGTGACGATCCATCATGACAATGGCCAACCCGATCAGGCTTTTGATCTTTGGCCGGTGGTTGAAAAGCCCGGGGCTGCGCATCTTTATTGCTGCGGCCCGCGCGGACTGATGGAAGCCGTGCGTGACATGACCGGCCATTGGTCGACGGCCAAAGTGCATTTCGAAGATTTCACCCCGCCCGGCGCCATGAACAAGCCGGAAGATGTGCCTTTCAACGTGCGGCTCGCAAAAAGCGGCACGGTTTATGAAGTGCCGGTGGGCAAGACCATTCTCGAAATTCTGCGTGCCAACGGGCACGATATTTCTTTCTCTTGCGAGAGCGGCTCTTGCGGATGCTGCAAGACGAAACTTGTTTCTGGCGATGTTGATCATCGTGATCTGGTGCTGAGTGATCACGAGAAGGCCGACAATATCATGGTCTGTGTCTCCCGCGCGACGGGCGGCGAGATCGTGATCGATCTTTAAAAGGCGGACGGGATGAGCGCGCGGCCTCTCAAACTCGGCATTGCCGGCATCGGCCGCGCCTTTTCCTTTATGATTCCGACATTTCGTGATGATCCGCGCGTCGAGATTGTCGCGGGCTTTGATCCGCGTGCCGAAGCACGCGCGCGCTTTGCGCAAGATTTCGGTGCCAAGACTTGCGAGAATATGGAAGCGCTCTGCGCTTGCGATGTGGATGCGATTTACATCGCTTCGCCGCATCAGTTTCACGCGCCGCAAGTGGTTGTTGCAGCGGCCCACGGCAAGCATGTTCTTGTCGAAAAGCCCATGGCTTTGTCGCTGGATGATTGTCAGAAGATGATTTCGGCCACCCGCTCAGCAGGCGTGCATCTGATTGTCGGGCACAGTCATTCTTTCGATGCGCCGATCCGAAAGATTGCCGAGCTGGTGCAAAAGCGCACCTATGGCGATTTGCGCATGATCACAGCGCTGAACTTCACCGATTTTCTTTTCCGTCCGCGCCGTCCCGAG
>CAWUNF010000518.1:0-1506 GCA_963923195.1 uncultured Hyphomicrobiales bacterium
TCTCGCGCATGATCGTCGATATTTTCCCCGCGATTGATATTCCGGTCGTCTATGTGGCTTGGTCCTATAACGGGCTGTCTGCGGAAGATATGGAACGCCGCGTTGTGCTCATTTCTGAGCGCGCTTATTCCACCACCGTCAATGGCATTGACCATATTGAATCTCTGTCCATCCCGGGGCAGGGGATTTTGAAAATTTATTTTCAGCCGGGCACGGATATTGGCGGCGCCATTGCGCAGATTTCTGCACAATCTAATGCCGTCTTGCGTATTGCCCCGCCCGGCATGCAGCCGCCGAATATCATTCAGTTTAATGCGTCCAACGTGCCGGTCGTGCAAGTGACGCTGAATTCAACCAGCGTGCCGGAACAGCAAATTTCAGATTATGCCAATAATTTCTTGCGCGTGCGATTGTTCACCATTCCGGGCCTGTCCATTCCCGCAGCTTTTGGCGGCAAGAATCGCCAAATCATTGTTGAAGTCGATCCTGATCGCGCCTCGGCCAAAGGCCTGTCGCAGATGGATGTCGTCAATGCTTTGGGCACCAGCAATGTGATTGTGCCAGCCGGCGTCGCCCGTCTTGGCCCGAAAGAATATGCCATTCAGTTGAATTCCAGCCCGCGCCTTGTGGATCAATTCAACAATATCCCCGTGGGTGTGCGCGATGGTGTGATGGTCACATTGTCGGATATTGCGACAGTGAAAGATGCGTTCTCGCAGCAATCCAACATTGTGCGCATTGATGGCCAGCGTGCGGCTTTCATTCCAATTTTGAAACATACACATGCCTCAACCCTGCAAGTGGTTGATGCGGTGCGTGGCATTTTACCAGATATTCAAGAGACAGCGCCCGCGGGGCTCAATCTTGATATGGCCTTTGACCAATCGGTCTTCGTGCGTGCGGCTGTGAAAAATGTGGTCGAAGAAGCCATCGCATCTTCTGTGCTTGTCTCTTTGATGATCCTCATCTTCTTGGGGAGCTGGCGCAACACATTGGTTGTGGCAGCTTCCATTCCATTGTCGATTTTTGCAGGCCTTGCAGGTCTTTATCTCACCGGCCAGACGATCAACCTGATGACGCTCGGTGGCATGGCGCTTGCCATCGGCATGCTCGTGGATAATGCGACGGTGGTGATGGAAAATATCCATCGTAACCAATCGCTCGGCAAACCGCTGACGGTTGCGATTATGGAAGGGGCGGGCGAAGTGGTGCAGCCTTTGACGGTTGCGACACTTTGCATCTGTATCGTCTTTATCCCTGTGCTCTTGCTCGAGGGTGCTGCGCGCTTCCTCTTCATTCCACTCGCCATCACGGTTGTGTTGTCGATGCTGGCCTCTTTTATCTTGTCCTTCACCGTGGTTCCCGCGCTCGCGCGGCAATTGCTGTCGGGCGAAGATCATGGTCATTCAGGCCCCAAAACCTTGGGCGCGCGACTGGCTGAGGCCTTTGACCGTCACTTTGATAAATTCCGCGATGCTTTTGCCAAAGCGCTCACCGGCGTTTTGG
>CAWUNF010000519.1:0-1504 GCA_963923195.1 uncultured Hyphomicrobiales bacterium
TCGAGCACGTCAAAAAACTCGTTGAGCTTTGGCACCAGCAGAAATGTCCAATTGGCAAAGCCAACAATCTGCTCAAGGCGGCCAATGAGCATGGTCGCAAAACTCATAAACATCACAATCTCACCAATGGTCGCCAGACCATTGAGATGCAGCCATGTGCCAAGGAGGAAAATGCCAACCAGCGTCAATGTGGCCGAAGCGCGTGTGGCAACCGCTGCCACTGCCCACCAAGACAAAACCGGCATTTGCGCATTCAAAACATCACGAATGATCTCACGCATGGCACGTGTTTCAGATTCAACACGTGTGAAGGATTGGATGACGGGCACATTGCCCAGTGCATCAGATGCACGCTCAGCCAGATCTGTATTGTAACGCTCCACACGCGCTTGCAGATCTTCGGTGCGGCGCAGAACTAATGTCGTCAAAATGCCGAAGAAAAAAACCAGCAGGATGAGCAGACTTGCCAAACGCCAATTTAAAAACAGCGACAAAGGCAACATGATGAACAGCGCCATGAAGGACGCGCAATTCTCGCGAAAGAAGGACAGCCAGATCGAGGCCATGCCTGCTGCACCATCCAACATGCTTTTGAGCAGACGCCCGGAATGGCTCGCCGTGTGAAAGCTCAAAGGCAGATGCAAAACATGTTCGAAATAAGCGCCCATCACCGCCAAACGGCGGCGATGCGAGAGGCGATCGGCATGGAGTGCCACCAAAACAGCCGCCGCAATGGTGAACAGGCCAAAAGCCACCCAAGCCGCAATCAAAGGCGCCAAAGCCTCCCATTGCAGCGGCACATTGCTCTTTTGTGCTTCCGCGAGCTTATCGATGATGCGGCCAAAGAGAACGGGCTCCGCAAATTGCGCGGCCGCCAAGGCCAAATTGGCCAGCACCAAAACGACAGCGAGGCGATATTCGCTGCCGAGTTCCTTCAGCACGCGCAGATAGGTCCAAACAAAATTCATGAGCGCCTTGCGGGTGTTTTGCTGCCGTGAGCCCGGATATAGGGGAGAGGAGCGCCCTTGGCCAATCGCAGCTACGCGAGCCCCCTCCTAAAATTCATACCGCAACTGCGAAAAAAAGGTTGGTCTCGGCCAAGCTCCCCTCTAGTTTTGGCTCCATCGACCAAGGGGAGGCGCGTCCGCCACCATGAGCAGCAAAGTCTATTCTAACGCCACCACAGCCCTTGCCGGGCTTTTGAAAGATGGCATGACCATTATGTCGGGGGGCTTTGGCCTCTGCGGCATTCCGGAAAGCCTTATTTTGGCGATCCGTGAATCGGGGGTGAAAAATCTCACTGTCATTTCCAATAATGCGGGGGTCGATGGCATTGGCCTTGGCATTCTCTTGGAGACCAAACAGATCAAGAAAATGATCTCGTCCTATGTGGGTGAGAATAAGCTTTTCGCGCAGCAATTTTTGGGCGGCGAATTGGAGCTGGAATTTAATCCGCAGGGCACTTTGGCAGAACGCATCCGCGCGGGCGGGGCTGGTATTCCAG